>CAKZUK010000113.1 GCA_937921775.1 uncultured Saprospiraceae bacterium | reverse complement strand
TAATTACGTCTCACGATGCTTTTCAATATTATGGGCGACGGTATGGCATTCGTCTGGAAGCTGTAATGGGCGTTTCCACGGATGCGGAAATAAAAACTTCGGATGTAATTCGACTCAATAAAATAATTACGGAATTTAATGTTCCTGCTGTTTTTGTCGAAAGTACCGTTAATCCAAAATTCCTAAAACAGCTTTCTAAGGACAACGACATCGTCATCGGCGGTGAACTCTTTGCTGACTCGATTGGAGATGAAGATAGCGAGGCTCCTAGTTACATCGATATGCTGAAGCACAACACGGATGTAATTGTTGCTGCATTGACGAATCAAAATACTAGCAGCGGGTTTGAAGACCATGAACAGAATAGCCTTGCTGTGAAGATCGTCTTGTACGGTATTCTTGGAGTACTTTGCATTGGTGGTTTTTTGCTGATGCTTTTTCGAGTTAACAAGGGATAAACAATGGCAAATTCAATGGCAATGGCAAATTCAATTTCACCTACTAAGGTGCCCTAAAGATCGGTAAGTACTTCGCCGGAACGGCCAGTGATTGCTGAGCTAAGATATCAGAAGTTAGATGCTCATATTTTACAACTCAGCTCAGCAATCACTTTGCTTCGCGATAGTGCTTACCGATCTTTAATACGCGAAATTAAGGAATACAAAAAAGTTAACACCATGAAAGAAACGACCATTTCAATAAAAGGACTTTCCGTTTCGTATGAACGAAAAAGGGTATTGACCAATATATATATGGAGATTGAGTCAGAAAACATCTACGGTGTAGTGGGTCCGAATGGTGCAGGTAAGTCTACCCTATTTAAGGCGATACTGGGTTTGATTGACATGAATGCGGGGACGGTATTGATCAAAGGAGCACCTATCGAAACACAGCGGAAGAACGTCGTTTATGTTCCCCAGAAAAATGATGTCGATTGGAGTTTTCCGGCAACGGTATACGACATTGTCCTCATGGGGCGCTACCCGCACAAATCAACATTGGAACGGTTCAACAAGGAGGATCATAGAATTGCAGAGGAAGCTTTAGATGAGGTGGGGATCAGCAATTTAAAAACCCGTCAGATCGGCGAACTTTCGGGCGGACAACAACAACGGGTTTTTATCGCACGTGCCCTTTGCCAACAGGCGGAAATATTTTTACTGGACGAACCATTTGTTGGAGTGGATATGACTACGGAGGATCAAATCATTTCTATTTTGAAAAAATTAGCGGATCAAGGAAAGACTTTACTCGTGGTACATCACGATCTTTCAAGTGTGGAAGAATATTTTGACAAAGTGATTTTACTGAATCAACGTCTCATTGCCTACGGTGATACAACGACTACTTTTAATCCAGAAAATATTTCTAAAACTTATGGTGGACAGTTGCCTATTTTGCATCGTACTGGAATGATGGAGTAGAAGGAGGAGTTGGGAGTGGGAAGTTAGAGCTGGGGAGTTTTCCCGCTAAGGCATTAACATGAGGAGTAAAATGCATAAAAAATGAAGAGCGCATTAACGAAATAGTCGTTAATGCGCTCTTCATATAAGTGGAAAAATTTCATCTTCCTCCCCCTCCTCTATTCCATTAGCACCTTCAAAAGTTCTGGAGACAAACTAGCGTCATTAAAGCTGACTTGTAAATAATAAATCCCTGTTGGCAAACTAGTTCGTTGCATCGTAAATAATGGTGCATTCAGATCTTTTGCATTTTTCACTAAACGGCCCATTTGGTCGTAAAGGTTTAAATGATAACCTTGAGCGTAATTATCCACTTTGACATTGATTTCATTATAAGTTGGATTTGGAAAAACGTTCACCTTAGCTATTTCAAAATTGTCATTGGTACTGCTCACTTCTCCACAAAGAATGTTTTGAAGAAAGTCATCTCCTCCAGAAAAGAACTCATCAAAATATTGAGAAAAACCTCCTTGATAAGAATCTTCATGACCGCCCCCTGGAGCTGCAACATGATGATTATAAATGCCTAAATCGTCTGCTCGCTGATGTAGAACACCAGATCCATCGAGAGACATAAATTGAAATCCAAAGACTGCTGCCACTCCATGATTGTAAGGAACTACATCATCAGCAGTGCCATGATAACTCGCAATCGGTGGTTCTCCTTCCGACATCCATTCTCGTTTGTGCAAAGCACCTGAAAGGTTAATTACTCCCGCTACTTCTGAGGAATACGTTTGATTGGTCACATCACCAGTACTTCCTTCAATACCTCCGTTTTCATTGAATACATCGAGTACAAAATCAGGAATGTTATCATTCTCATCAAGGTAGGCAGCATGAACAGACATAATTGCCCCTGCTGAATATCCAGCAACTAGAATATAGTCTGTATCTATTTGATATAAATTATCGGTGTCAGCATCTTGGCGAAAATGGCGAATAGCCGCTTTCAAGTCTCCAAGCGATTTCATAGCAGCATCCATCATCCCGATAGAATCAGGAATACCTAATTGAGTAAGCGGATACAAGCGATAACTTATGGTTGCTGTTACAAAACCTCTCTTTGCAAAATCAATACAGTACTGCTGCACATCTGTTCGGTCTCCTGCAATAAAGGCACCTCCATGTGACCAAATCATCAGCGGCCTTTTCTCCTGCACATCTCCTTCTGGTTGATAAATATCCATTTCCAAATCGAAGCTATTACCTGCAGCATCAGTGTTGGTACCGTAGTAAACAGTGGTCATGCTTACATTATCAAAAACCTCTTCAAGGTAGCGTGTCCCATCACAGCCATGAGCTGATTGTGCAATTAATGATTGGGTGCTTATAATAAAAGCGAATACTAGAAAAGTGTAAATTCTTATCATGTTGTGTGGGTTTAATTACGTTGGAAGATAGAAATGGGCGCTTGAAATTTTCAAGCGATCGCGAGGTTTACTTGGTCACCCGTCGTATGCCCGCCGGACCGACTAAACATGCTCCATACCTGGCTACAAAGACAGGTTTGTAAAAAAATCCAGCTTCCAAGTCTAAATAATTTATTCAATCGCAGATTCACTAGTTGAACCGAATATCAAATTAAGTCCAAGTCTCAAATTTACGTTTTTACTCTTATATGGCTGTATAGCGGCGATAACATTATCGGTAACTGCGTAAATTTGAACAGGTCCTAGTTTGTAGGTTGCGCTTAGTCCGACATTGTCATAAGTTTCATTACGGATGGAGTATGATGCGCCGACTGTGAGCGTTTTCAAAAGTTTTGCTTGAGTACTTACTGCTACAGCAGAAAAGGTTTCACCTCGATAAAATTCACCGTAATACAAGCCACCTAAAGTAAAGCGCTCATTAAGTTGGTAACGAGCATTTACATAAACCTTTGGAGCAAGCGAAGTCGAATAATCATTATTGGTTTCTTTAAACTTAAAGATATTTTCGATGGAATCAACTGCCGAAGAAATAGATACCTCATCACCCGATAGTACTGATGAAAAATCTAGCCCATTAAAATCGGATGTTCCTTGACTGTAAAAATTAGTAATATCTTTAGTCCAGTCTATTTTCCCCCAATCAATGATACTAGCACCGATTGATAACTTGTCATTTACTTCGAAATCTAATCCTAGGTCGAAAGCGATTCCCGTATTTTCAGTAGTAAAATTTTTGAAAGAAAAGACATCATTCAAATCATATTCTACATCATATCCCGACAAGGTATCAAACAAAAGTACGTCATCAAAAGTAGAAGAATTAATTCGATAGTCCGTTGATAGTCGCAGTTGGTAAATGTCATCGTCAGTATAAAGTGAAGCCTCGGTACGATCAGTTGATATATCTCCGATTCCAGTCAGCCATTTTGCTTTAGCGCCGATGGTTAATTTCCCTATTTTATAGGCAGCCCCCAAACCGATTTCGTTGTAAGCAAAGCTTTGTTGATCGGGCCCAAAAGCAACTTCCTGTCCAATGAACTGTGCATTACCTTCCCAAAATACCTGAGGTAATTTATCGGAATATTTTAGATAACTATTGGATTTAACCGCGTGATTGAGGTTCAGTGAAAATTTATCGTTTACACGAAAGTGTACACTCACCGTTTCCAATTCAAGATTAACTTTCAAGAAATTAGTTGATTCAACATTTGCCAAAAGCTTACTAACGTCTAAAAGACCTTCTTTATCTTTGAAGTTGACCAAACCCGCCACTGAACCAGGTGTATGAAAATAACTTCCATAAATCCCTGGCAATGCAATAACCAAACGTTGGTCAGGGACAAGTGCTGGATTAATTTTTACATTTTGATATAAATCAGGAACAAATTGTAAGCTTAGCTCTTGAGCCATTAGTGAATTTAAAAAACAGCAGGCAAGTACTAAGGAGAATATTTTTTTAAACATTTTTTTTAGGCTAGTTGAAATGTAATTTAATTTCAGGCAGAAGTTCGAAGACGGAAGTCCGAAGTTTCCCTCTTACGCATCATTCGAATTTGGCCTTTCTGCGATCTATATATCCACGTTTGTAGAAGACTTCCGTCTTCGGACTAAGTAATTACTCTTTCTTAATCCCCAATTTCATCCCGATCCGAACGCGCACTTCATCATCAGCATAAACTTTTATCGACTTGGTTCCATTATCTACGGTAGAAAAAGTTGCAACTAAAAATAACTTCTTGGCATTTCTGATTCTATCAAATCTTGCCGCATCAAAACTAATAAAGGTTGTCTTTTCAGAAACATCTGTCACATCACCATTTCCATCAACGGGAGCTGCTACCATAACTGTTTCAATAGATGGCAATAAAGAGTCTAGTAAAACATTGTTGTCATCTGCAAAATATATCTGCATACCTACATTCAAACCAATTTCATTTTCAGTAATCATTTTAAACTCGACGCGATCTACATCATCATAAGTTTCAAAATTAGTCGAAAAGGTATCACGGGCTACAAATCCGTCAGCAGATCCCCATATTGGTAATTCAACTTCCACTTGTACTTTGATGTAACTACTGTCGGTAACAAAACCGCGGATGCTTGTCAGTGAATCGGGGTTAGGAACTGCGTCCATATCATAATCAACCGATACCGGGCTTGCACTCAAAATTTCTTCGATGTTAGAGTTTTGAGCATTGAAAGCAAAGTAGGTGTCCTTCGTTTGCCCGACCTCAGCAAGAGATGGGTAAGCGACATCGATGCTATCCAAAAAGTCACTTTGCAATTCCAGCACCTCTCCCGTTGCTGTTAGTACATCAACGATATTTGCCTTAGAACGTACTGGGATACCAAAAGAATTTTCAACGGTCAAGGTCAGTTTAGGGTCTTCAAAAATAACATCCCCTCTTGTCCAGTTTTCGAAAAAGTCAATTTCGATCGTATCCCGATCCAATTCGTAAAGTGCATTTCCAAGATAGCCTTCGAGGTAAGATGCGGTCAGATCTTGAAATATAATCCCACAATTTGGTAAGGTGTCGATGATTCCACTATTAAGTCGATGCGCTTCATAGTTTATAAAAATCGTATCATCAATCGTTTCTAATAAATAACCAGAAACATCAATACCATCAGTGAATACATTTCCACCCAATGCTCCTGGCCCTGCACTTGCACCAAAGGTTGCAGAGAAAGGCACGCCATCTTTTGTCATGGAAGGCAAGGTAATCGTTACCTCCACTGGTTCAAGATGATCATTTGTAAAACCAGCCTTAAAGTTACCTGTTTTTAGAATCGCATAATCGATATCAATTCCGTCTACTGGTTCATAAGGAATGAAATAGTTTGTATCGAGCAATTCGAAAGGTGCTGCCCCACTAATAATATCAAAAAGGTCGGTAGCTGTTTTACCAGTTACATCTCCTTTATAGTTGAGCGTGATTAGGTTGTCCTCACCGATGAGTATAAAAGTGGTGGTGTCAAAGTTTTCCAATACGGAAGTCAGCGTCGTTGCTGTATTCATTAATGGAACAGCATATTCAGCATCATAGCCACCAATTCCGACGCTATCGGTTTCGTATTTTTTACAAGAATAAGCGAGAATAATGAGAAGTCCCAATAGTAGGGAAACGGGCAGATTTTTTTTCATGTTAATGATTTTCGGCTGTTATAACATTTTGAGCAAAGGCATTATTGCTAGTAAAATCTCAAGGAATGGTTAAAGTTCTACTCTTTAGGAGTAAAACGTGGTAAGTGGTAAGTTTCCATCTAACGCGAGCTCCGCGATCGATTGACCTTCCCTCTCCCAAGCTCTTACTAGATATACCCCTCAAACGAGAAATTGTGAAGCTAAGCTGCGTCGATTCTGGAGTTTTGTAGGGTAGTTGACAGAAAACAGGAAGTTGGAAGAAGGAATTGGAAGCTGGAAGTGGAAAGTTACCCTCTAAAGTAAAATTTCATTAATCTCACTAAATTCACATTAGAGGGTATTTTCCAAGCTCCAACTTACAAGTCTTACTTTTTTAAATATCAAATTCCTGTCCTAATTTCGGAATCTCAATTTCTTGATTGAATCCATTTTCTTTCAAATAGGCTTTCAAATCTTCTTGTCGATCCAACTCTCCGTGAACTAGGTATATCTTTTTTAGGTTTTTCTTTTGATTGGTCAAAAAATCAACGATCTCTTTACGGTCGGCATGTGCAGAGAAGGAATCCATGATTTCAATATCTGCTTTTACCATTTTCCACTCGCCGAAGAGTTTAATTTTTTCGACACCATCACGTAGCATTCCACCCGGTGTATCTGGAGAACAGTAACCTACGATAAGTAGTGTATTCTTTTTGTTGTCAATATTATTTGCAAGGTGATGACGAACTCTTCCTGCGTTCATCATTCCAGAAGAACTGATGATAATGGCACCTCCGTTGATGCTGTTCAAGCTTTTGGAGATATCTACAGAGCGGACGTAGGTCAGTTCATTAAAACCAAAAGGGTTGTCATCGATCAATAAGTATTGACTTAAGTCATCATCAAAACATTCTGGGTGTGCCCCAAAAATAGTCGTTGCATTTACAGCAAGTGGGCTGTCAACAAAAACAGGAATCTTGGGTAGTAAACCTTTTGTTTCCATTTGATCCAGCATGTATACAATCTCCTGCGTACGTCCGACACTGAAAGCAGGAATAATTAGTTTTCCTTTTTTCTCAACGCAAGTGCGGGTTATGATTTCCAAAAATCGATCTGACTCACCAGGAGCTGACTCGTGTTCTTTATTTCCATAAGTTGATTCACAAATCAAATGATCAACTTCAGGCATTGGGAGTGGGTCACGTAAAATTGGACGATTAGGTCGGCCTATATCTCCCGTGAAACCAAATGTTTTTGTTTCGCCATTTTCTTGAATCCGTAAGGTAACGGAGGCAGATCCTAGAATGTGACCCGCATCTCGAAAAAACACTTCTATGTCTTCATTGATACGAAACCAACGCTCGTAAGGGACTCCGGTAAACAAGTCCATTGCAGCATTTGCATCTTCGACGGTGTAAAGAGGCGTTCGAAGTTTAGCAGCTCTTACTGCTTTACTTTTTTTCTTCTTTTTCTTTTTAAGCGACAGTCTTTTGTTGTAATATTCGGCATCACGTTCCTGAATTTTAGCTGAGTCCAACAACATGATAGAACAAAGACTTCTGGTGGCATGCGTTGAAATGATATCGCTCTGAAAGCCATCTTTTACTAATTTGGGGATTCGACCACTATGGTCAATGTGTGCGTGTGATAAGATGAGGCAGTCTATTTGTTCTGGTTTGAAAAGCCATTCCTCGTTGAAGGTTTTCATATCCTTGTTTCGTCCTTGATAGAGTCCGCAATCTAATAGTATGGTAAACCCGTTGTCCAGGGTCAAAAGGTGAGCAGATCCGGTTACTTCCTGTGCTGCTCCGCAAAATTGTATTTTCATAATATTTTGTTCATTAAATATGTTGGCAATATACTAAAAAAGCCACAGACCTGAATGATATTCAGATCTGTGGCTTTTTTGAATGCTTAGTGTTTGACCAAACTGTATTTTGGCTAAAGATTGCTTCTTTGCAGAAAATGACTGAAGTTTTCGTCATTCATCTCTTCATATATGTCTATTAATAGTCGAAAGCTAGCTAGTCTAATAAATCTTACAGTTTCCATAACTGGTTATTAGCTTAATAATGCTCTTCGAGTTTTCAGAACCTTTATAAGCTTTCACCTGGTGTGTGTGCGACATTCTTTTTTCAGATACAATCTCTATTCCTTCAGGATATTTGACACTTCCATGAGTGGCTGACAAATCCATTCGATAGGAAGCACCATCTTCTATCCCAACTTTAAAATCTGTGTGTTTTCCTACCATTTCTATTGTGGAAAAACCAGCAGCTACTTCATTGATTTTCACCCCTCCATATTGTAAGCCGAGGTAAGCTGCATCCTTAAGAGTTCCAACTTTGACATTGGTATACTTTGAAGCAATCTCTATGGCTTCTGCTGATTCAAATTCAAAATTATCGTATTTACCTTCGCTCTTAAATCTCCCTACGTTGCCCATGGTATAAGTATCGTATTTAGACGTACAGTCTATATCTCCTACATCATTAAAAAAGACGTTAGAATACTTACTATCTATTGTGACATTGCCTGCATCCTTTAGTCTCAGTGAACCGTACTTTAAATCAATTGAAGCATTAGCAGATTCATCGATTACGCCGTTACCGTATCCGATTTGTAGCTCTAGGTTGCCTCCAATTTTGGCCATAGTCAAATCGCCATATTTAATATCTGCGATTACATTAGCTCTGATATCCTCGACGAAGGAATGTCCGTATTTATTGGAGAGTTGTAAAACACAGCTACTAGGCATGTGTACTAGGTAGTTAATTTCAAAATCTGATTTATTTCCTGAACCAGAAGTCCACCAACTATTATTTTTTGATTCGATGACGGTCATTGCTTTCACAAAATCACTTCCATTATCGAAGTCAATATTAATACGATCAAAAACATCTTCAGCATTGGATTCGCTTCTAGCGTTGACAGTTATAGTTATTTCGATATCAACGGAGTTTTTGTTCCAGGTTTTTACTTCTATCTTTCCATGTTTATTGGACAGACCAACTTTTCCATTGGCATCGATTTCAAAATCGCGTTCAATCTTTTTTGTAAACTCTGTTTTACCTCCATGATCCACATTGTTAGCATAAGTTGGCATTACGAATCCCAGCAGCAACAGTAGGGGGATCATTGTTTTAAATATCAGTACTTTCATTTTGTATATTTTTATCATCAGTTGATTTAGTGTTTTCCATTCGATCTAGAATCCTTTCCAACAGTTCTACTTTTGTTTTATAATTATTAATCATTGTGCTTATTATTTCTGCTTCACTTCCTCTTGGCGCATCCGCTATCTCTGATTTGAGTTCATTGATAGAAATATCCAACTGATCTAGATCTTCGTTGACCGAAGTATCGTAATCTTTCATACTTGTCAACTTTTTCACCTTTACATTAATTTCTTTTTGGTAAAATTGTTCTACCTCCAGAAATTCGTCAGTGAGTGTATTGGAAGCCAATGTTGAAGCATTTTGACTATTCATAAATGCAATTCCCATCGCAGCTCCTGATGTCAATAACAATAATACTGCAGCTGCTACTTTAAAGCCTCTCCAGAAGCTTATTTTTTTTGACTCTGTCTGTTTTTTTATATCGATCTTATCCCATACTCGGGCAGGAGGTGACTTATCGTCAAAGTCTGCTCTGTTCTGGGAAATAAATTTTTCTAAGTTGTCCATTCTCTTATACTTTAAAGTTCTTTAGTTAAGAACGTATTTTAAGAAGTTTGTGTTTAAAATGTTTAGCTATCCAAATTGCCCTAAGCTACTCTCCTTTAATAAGGTTCTGAGTTTCCCTTTCGCCCTACTGTACTGTGATTTCGATGTTGCTTCCGATACGCCTAGTATACTTGCGATTTCGCTGTGATCATAACCTTCCATTGCGTACAATGAAAAGACAACACGATAGCCATCTGGCAGTTCAAATATCGCTCGATTTATCATATCAACGCTATACGCTGGTTGTTCTGACTTAGCCTCTTCTGGCGAATAGTAATCATGCGTTTCATTCAATTCCTGCAAATGTAATTTTCTCTTTTTCAGGAAATTGATGCAGTTATTAATCACAATACGTTTGATCCAAGCACCGATAGAAGCTTGATAGCTAAATGAGTTCAGTTTAGTGAATACATCCGTAAATGAGCTCTGAAGCAAATCTTCAGCGTCCATTTCGTTTTTCACCATCCTAAGGCAAATATTGTACATCGCTTTTGAATACAAGCTATACAGCTCATATTGAGATGAACGGTCTCCTGCCCTACAGGCTTCTATGATTTTTCTATGCGTATTTTGATAATCCAAGTGTGTGGATGCGTTTGATAGTAAGGACAGCCCATTTTATAAAGGGTTGCACAGTCTTTGTTCGAATTCATTTCAAACAAGTACTTTATCAAAAATAACGATAAGTTTTGAAGAAACACTTAACAACATAAAAAAAGAGAATATCCTGTGAGGATATTCTCTTTTTGACTAAGTAGTTTTTAGAAGACTACTTTTTAGCGTCTGATTCGGGTAGCAAATTAATGTCTTCCATTAATGACTTCAGGGCCATGGTCATGGTATTGTACATTTACTTTTTCATTAATGCTCAAAACTTTCACTTCAGTACGTCTATTATACTGATGTTCTTCTTCCGAGCAGTTGGAACCATCACTACAGCCATTTCTAAGTGCAGATTCACCATAACCTTTTGTGGTGATTCGATTAGAAGCAACTCCTCTAGCTACGAGATATTCCTTTGCAGACTCTGCTCTCTTTTTAGAAAGTTGTTGGTTGTATGCCGTTCCACCACGTGAATCCGTATGTGAGCTCAGTTCAACAACCATAGAAGGATATCTAGTCATTAAGTCTCTCAACTCATCTAGTTCAACCGCAGCTCCTTTTCTGATAAATGACTTATTGAAATCGTAGTAAATATTTTCTAAAATGATCGTACTTCCTTCTTCAAGGCTCCCCCCCGTATATGTACCACCGCTTGTGCTAGAGTTGATTGGCGAAAGCATAATGTCCGCTGAAAGTGGTGAACCAGCTTTTACGCTAGAGAAAGAAGTCATACCGTTTGAATAATTTTCTTTAATTCCAGTGACTACATAATCACATCCTGCAGGTAGACAATAGCTGAATCGTCCATTAGCATCAGCCAACAGTACGTCTTCTTTTCCGTTACAAGTGCTAGTAATTTTTACGATAGCACTTGGTATCGGCGCATTTTTCCCTTTGTCTTTAACAACACCTGAAAGTTCAGCACACACTGAGCGATTAAGTGGAACTTCCACAACTCCGGCTCCAATATTTCCTATTGTAGAATACACTACTTCGTTACTGGCAAAACCATCTTTTGACACAAAAAGTAAGTAGCGTTTTTCGCCAATGAAGTCATAAAGTGCCTCACCGTTTGTATCAGTTATTCGATCTGCGTCTCCAAGTGAGCCTGCATCTTTTCTGATTAGTTTAAAAACTAATTCTCCAGCTCCAGCATCTGTAGGCATCAGTACTGCCTCGTATAGATCATTACCTCCACCGATAAAGCCCTCAGATGTTCTTTCAAAAATTCTTACTTGTGCATCTTCGATTCGCTTATTGGTTGAAGCATCATAAACTTGTATGGTTGAAGTGATTACTTCAGGAGCAGTTTCTCCACCAACACCGTCAAAGGCTTCAAACAAGTAAATATCATCTTTACCATTTCCACCAGCTCGATCAGATGCAAAGTATCCTTTTGTTCCACCAGGCGTGAGGATAAGTCCAAGGTCATCAGAAGGCGAGTTAAAAGGCTCACCAATATTACTAACAGTACCCCAAACTTTAGATCCGATATCAATTCTAAAAATGTCTAAGCCTCCTAATCCTTCATGTCCGTTTGATGCAAAAAACAAGTTACCGGTACTATGAATAAATGGGAATACTTCATTTTTAATAGTGTTTAATTCAGGGCCTAAGTTGATTGGATTAGACCAAGTATCACCTTGGCGTTCCACAACCCATAAATCCATTCCACCTATACCACCTGGCATATCAGAAGAGAAATACAACTTTTTACCATCTGCTGAAAGTGTAGGATGACAAACAGAATACTCATCACTGTTAAAAGGAAGTTCTTTTACATTTTCCCAATCTTCAGGACCTTTCTCTGCCTCGTAAATCTTTAGGCGGGTTACACCTTGGTCATCTGCTTTTCTAACACCCTTTTTCAGATTGTTTCGAGTAAAATAAATAATGTTACCGTCTCTACTAAAACTAACAGGACCTTCATGTAATTGAGAATTTACCTCGAGAGAAAACTGCTTT
Organism: uncultured Saprospiraceae bacterium; assembly: GCA_937921775.1. Taxonomy (GTDB): domain Bacteria; phylum Bacteroidota; class Bacteroidia; order Chitinophagales; family Saprospiraceae; genus CALGLS01. The sequence goes on along the minus strand of CAKZUK010000113.1, from coordinate 18,240 downwards.
GGATTGAGTGGCAAGCCGTTACCATCAAGTGAAGCATAATAAAGCTCGAAATATGTTTCGTTAATTTTTTTATCCCGCTCTCCTTGACTTTTACGCGATGTAGCGTATACTAATCCATTTTGATAAAAAGATGGAGAAAACTCAAGATTAGCGGTATTAATTGATTGTGCATTTTTAATAACAACTGTGCCTCCTTTCTCATAAAGCTTCTTTGCCGCTTTAGTTTTAGAGGATTTCTGTGCTGTTGCATCAAATGCAAACAAACAAGCAGTTATTAATAAAAACAGTATTGCTTTATAAGCTTTCATAATTTAAACAATTTTGCCTGGCCGTAAATAAAAAACAGATGAATGTACCTTTATTTAGGTGAATAAAATAAATAGTTTATTATTCCTCCTTCTCACTAACCTGAAGTAGGCACAACTTTATTTTTTAAATAGTTAATTATAAATCGTCTTTCTTTTACCTTATCTGTAGAGTCCTACATTTTAGAACTCTAATCATGACAAACCTATTGCCAAAAACAAGGGTTTGTATTACCTCAGTTATTTCCTTAGAAAAATCTAGGGTTAATGATGTCTTCTCCCTCAGAGCTTCCAAAGCAATAACGCAATACTACTTCTAAACTTCCACTATTATAATCTTTCAAATCTGACAATGAGATATCGTAAGAAAGACCAAATAATACGTTAGGAGTAACGTGAGCTGAAGCTAAAATATCTAATGACTCCCCTGCGCGATCCTTTGAACCACCAACACGGTAAGTCAAACCCGCAGTATACTTATTATCAAAAATAAGACTTGCATTAAAATCCATATCGAATGGTGAGTTATCTGCATATTTAAATAAGGCTTGTGGTTGTAGTTTAACTTTATCCGTCAAATCTATCATCACACCAACCATACCATAAGCATGTGTTACTTCCGTCCCTTCTTCGTTGCCACTTAGGTTATTGAAGTCGATATTGTTATTTAGTATTCGAGGCAAAGAAACTCCGAAATAAACCTTTTGAGTTGAGTAGTAAAATCCTGCCCCAAAGTTAGGGAGATACTTATTCTGCTCACCAACTGGAATTCCTCCATCTGTATTAATCGCCTGTGTTGCTTGTAATCGGCTATCATTATAATCAACACCAAAGTATCGAATAGACGCTTGTACTCCCAAGCCAAGTGTTCCCCTACCAAGAGCAATACGGTAAGAATAGATACCATCAACTGTCCATTGGTCAGTAATACCAATTGTGTTTCTGTTAATGTTCATACCTACACCAACTCGCTTATTTAGCAAAGGCATGTCAAAGCTAATTCCCATTGTTTTAGGAGCTCCTTCCAAACCAATCCATTGGTTGCGGTAAATTCCAGTCAAACAAGCAGCATCGTAGCTACCAGCATATCCTGGATTGAAAGCCATTTTATTATAAATAAACTGGGTGTATTGTGACTCTTGCTGAGCAAAACAAACAATCATCCCCAATGAACATATAATGGTAGTAATGATCTTTTTCATATTAAGTTTATTTTCTTAAATCAATGATTAATATTTTTATTGAAAGACTGGGGAAACCATTTAATTGATCTCCCCAGTTTCCATTTATCTTTCTATTATGATAAATCCTGATTGGTTCGCTTCTCCGCTACCAAATTGAATAACGTAGAAATAAGTCCCAACTGGAAGATCTTCGCCATTATAGGTTCCTCTCCAATTGTTACGGTAAGGTGTAGCATTGTATACTTCATCTCCCCACTCATTGAAAATTGACACTATGTTATTTGGATATTGATCTGTTGACAAACAAGGTACTACAAGCTCATCATTGACACCATCGTTGTTAGGTGTAATAATCGTTGGCACATTACATAATGCATTCGCTCCTACTTCAAGTACAACTGTTCCTGTTGAACATTCATCCGGACAAACAACACTACAAATTGTGTATGTAAAGGAATCAGATCCAGCAAAATTTGAGAAAGCAGTATACTCTAATTGGCCATTACCCAAGTCACCCACTGATCCATTAGTTGGCGTAGAAGAAACTACGATAGTATAATCGCCAGGGATATCATCATTAGCTGTAACATCTATAGCATTTGTACCAGCGAAATCAACACTTAGTAGATCATCTACAGCAACAGGTGCTGCTTCATAATCAATTACAACTTCATCTGAGGTAATACCGCAGGCTCCATTATCAAGTGTCCACACTAGCGTATATATTCCAGTTGACAAACCAGTAATCATCGTATTAGATTGGTTCGGCGAAATGATGGTTATATCAGTATCTGTTGTTGACCAAGTACCATTACCACTTGCAGGAGAACCAGCACTTAGCTGTACATTACCATCACCACAATCTCCAAAATCAGATCCGGCAAAAGCAACGACATCACTTGCTTCAACTTCTACAATCACCTCATCAGCAGCAAACTCACCACAACCAGTGTTGCTCAAGTTCCAAACAAATGAATAAGCATTACCTGGCTCTAAACCAGTAACATCAGAATTAGGATCAGACGAATCAATAATAACAACTCCTAGTGCAGCCTGAGCTGGCGTTTGTGACCAGAATCCAACTATACCTGTACCAACTCCAGTCGCATCAAGTGTTGCTGAAGATTGATTACATAAATTAATGTCAGCACCTGCATTTGCTACTGCTGAAGCATCGTCAACAGTTACCACAACTTCATCTGAGTCATAATCACCACATGCACCGTTTGAAAGGGTCCATACAAATGTATAACTCTGACCAGCAGTAATACCGTTAATTGGTGTAGTTGGTGAGCTTGGGTTAATAATCGTTATTATAGGACCATTCGTTTGCGTCCAAGCACCTGTGCCTGTAGTTGGTGCTGTTCCACTTAATGAAACTGCTTGTCCTTCACAAACCAATATGTCTGGTCCAGCAAAAGCTTCAAGGTCAGGAACTGTATTTAATACAACTGAAGTAGGTATCGAGTTAACAGATGTACAACCATTAAGTGTTGTTACTACATAGAAATCAAAAATACCTTCATCGTAAGTAGAGAAGTCAACAATTGGTGCGTTTAGTGAAGCGGTTGGGCCTGCTACTAATGCACCTGTAGCTGCATCATACCAAGTGTACGTTGCTCCCGGAAGTGCAGAAGCTGGTGTTACAGATAGCAAGAGTGTTGCTCCTGAATCATCTATACATATAGGACCATCATTTACTACAATTGCAGAAGTTGGCGCTTCATTCACAGCTACGTTGATTGGCACTGAGAATACAGACTCACATCCACTGATAATGACAGCTACTGTGTAATCTCCCTGATTCACTGAACTAGCATTAAAAACAATCGGGTTGTGAATCGTTGAGTTAAATCCTGCAGGACCTGTCCAGAAATAAGTTGCACCTGGAATAAATGCTGTAAATAATTGTATCTCACTTCCTTCACAAATAGGTCCGTTACTTGAAGCAACAGGAGTAGGTGGTACCGAACCAACTACAATACTTGCTACAGCTGATCCATTTGATGTACAACCATCAACTGTTACTGTTACCATATAATTTCCAGTACTTGCGGAGGTTACGTTTGGTATCGTCAATGAAGGAACGTTTGTCGTAATTGTTCCAAGTGGTGTTGTCCATGTATATACTACTGAAGTACCTACATAGCCAGTTGTTGTCAATGTTAAGGTTCCTCCTTCACATAAGCCCTGAGGCGCATTCATCACTGGTGTTTGTGGAGCAGTAGTAACATTTACTACCGTTGTCAAAGCCTGTGATTCACATCCGGCACCATTGGTAACTACAACGGTGTAAGAACCATTATCTACTGAAGTACCATTTGGCAAAGTAGGCATACTGTCAACAGAACTAAACCCACCTGGTCCGATCCATAGGTATTCATATGTTCCATCATCTGGAGGAAATACTGTAAGTACTAAGAAGATATCGTCAGAACCTGTAACACAAGGTGCTCCAGTATTACTCACAGCGGTAACTGTTGGAGCATCACTAACACCTACAAGTGTAGAAGCTGTGTTGGTACAGCCTGTTGAGGAGGTAACCGTTACTGAGTAAAATCCTGATACAGCATTTGTAATTGGGTTTTGCGTAGCAGAAGAAAATCCTGCTGGGCCTTCCCAGAAATATGTTGCACCTGGAATTGAGTTCACAAAAAGTTCGATATCATCACCATTACAAGCAGGTCCATTATTAGAAGCAACAACTGTTAGTGTTGGCTCTACAAAGACGGTTGCTGCTGCTGACATTTCTGAATCACAACCTCCTGTTGTTACAAAAAGTGTCCAGTTTCCAGCATCTGCCATGGTCACGTTAGTTAGCGTCAACTGATTCGTTGCTGTAATAACTTGAGCAAAAGTTGGTGAAACCCAAGTATAAGAATCTGCACCAAGTATGTTTGCTGATAATACAATATCGTCACCCAAACAAACTACCCCTGCTGTAGAGATGATTGGTGTAGCCGGGGCTGGAGCAACGTTTACAACCGTAGTTGCTGCATCAGATGCACAACCATTAGCTGAAATCACTAAGTTATAAGTTCCTGCATCTCCTATTGCAGCATTTGAAATAACTGGAGGGAACTGAGAAGTTGAATTAAAGTTGTTTGGCCCTGTCCATTCATAAGTATATCCTGCACCAGTTACATTGGTACCAAGGATAACATTCTCGCCTTCACAAACATCAATTACTGCATTATTTGTAGCAGCGATCGGTGCATCAGATATTGTAACTGATTCGTAGAAAGATGCGTCAGAAACACAACCATCAATTTCAACAATTACAAAGTAGGTATTTGTTCCTACTGGCAATGGGCCAGGGATTGTAAAGGTTGGGAATACAGTAGTAGCCATATAAGTTCCACCAGGAAAAATACCCGCATACCAGTTATATTCTACGTTTGAACCAGAATAATTCTGAGTCGTCAACACGATATCATCGTTTGTACAAAGTGTATTGCTATTAACTTCAAGGATTGGAACGTTTGGTGAGCTATTGATCACTACATTAACAACTCCAATTGAAGTACAACCTGTAAGTCCTTCTATAGTAACCGTATAAGCACCAGAGTCACTCTCATCTACACCAGGAATCGTAGGATTCTCTTCTGTAGAAATTAATGCCCCACTTTCATCTCTCCACTCATAGGTAAAGATGACACCACCTGGAGTATAAGGAGGGTTAGCAGTCAGATTCAGATTGTCATCTCCACAAAGTCCGATTGAGTATTCAGGTTCTGGTTGCTCTGTTGCAACACTAATAATCGTTTCACAAGTAGAAGTATTTCCACTATCGTCTGTAACTGTTAACACAACTGGTATTGCCTGTTCTGCCATGTCGCAAGTAAATACATTTGGAGTTATGTCCCAAGTAGCAATTTCGCAGTTTTGATCCCAGCTACCTTCATTGATCTCATAGGTTTCAAGAACATAGTCTTCAACACCTGATGGGCTTACAAAAATCGTAGTTGGTTCACAAAGTGCAATTGGAGCGATGGTATCTAACACGGATACAAAGAATGAGCATTCGCTCTCATTCCCAGCAACATCTTCGATGGTATAAAATACTTCCGTTACGCCCAAATCAAATGTGATTGTTGGAGCTATGCTTGGAGGCATCATTGCAGTGCTCGGTGTCGTAGTTGCACCAGTAGTATAATAATAGGCTGTAGCTTCTTGGTATTCCAAATCAATAAAGATTGAACTAACCATATCACTAGATCCCGTTGGATTACAAGAAGGGTTAATACCATCACTTGCACCACCTGACGGAGGAGTAGCAAATACATTATTTGATTCTGCAAAAATATCAACACTACCATCAGCGGCCCAAGCATTAAATGTTGCTACTGGGACTGCAAATGTTGCAGTAGTTGTACCAGGTGTTGGACAAGCTTCAGGAACGACGGTTACGTTCAGTTGGCCAACTTCAGTTGTACCAAGAGCTATACCATCCTCACCATAAATTGTAAAGTATTCTTCAAGCTCATCTGCATCACCGGTAATTGTTACTGTAAAAGTAGCAACTGATCCAACAGCGTTAGCTGCAGTTCCAATGAACGTAAAGTTTTTATCATCTGCTACATATTCCAAATAGTTTGGATTGTAAGAGAAGGTTAACATTGCGTCGTTCGCATTATTTGGTTGCGTCTGATTTTCGATTGGGAATGGGCAGTTATCACCAATCATTGTTGGAATAGGTAATGTCATTGAGATATCACCACATCCTTCATTTGATTCTAAGTAGTAAGCAATATCAGAAGGACAAGATATAACTGGTAGTTCTACATCATTTACATCAATGTAGAAAACACAAGTTGATTCGTTTCCTGCACAATCAGTTGCGTAGTAAGTAATTTCATTTGTTCCTACTGGAAGCTGAGTCACTACATCTGCAATTGGATTAACAGCAACTGGAGTCGCTCCGTTGACGCTGTATGAATAAGTCAAACCACCTGGTGTATTACCATTATAGTTCAATGTTGCATCTACAGTACTTCCGCCGCCAGTACCTGATCCATCAGGGCAGATATCATTGATCGCAAAGATGCCAGGCAGACCTGCCGGAATGTTTGGAGAAAGTGTAATTGTAACAGTACCATCTACAGCCCATGCGTTAAATAAAGCAGTAGGGATAGTAATTGTTTGAGACACATCACCACATTGAGTGGCAGTATTCGTAGTAGTTCCAATCGGAGTACCATCTTCACCAAAAATATTGAAATATTCAGTAGGTTCTTCTCCATCAAGCATTGTAAAATCAAGATCGATAGTCACTGTTCCCGATGCTGTAACTGGTGCTGGAGGAAGTCCTGTAAAGTTTAAAACAACAGGGTTCACAATAACACTATCTGCACCTGGATCATTTGAAACAATCGGTTGCCCTACAATACTAAAGGTATATGGAGCAGATGAGTTACAATCATCAGAGATAATTGGAGCTACCAAAGTATAAGTAGCATAACATTCTCCCGGATCATTATCTACATTTTCATTACTAGGGCATTGATCAAAGGTAGGAGGTGTATTATCAATCACATTGAAAATACCTGTATCTGCTATAGCATTTTCACATTGATCATAAACAACAAAATCAACTGTATCTGAACGATAGATACCAGGTATTGGTGATGGACACATCGCTGGTGCTAAAGTACTAGGAGCTGTTCCAGGCCAAGTTAAAGGATTATCTATATCGTAAGAACCAGGTACTGCTGCGAACCAAGTAAGGTCGCCAGTTGCTGAACAAAGGTCAGCTGCAGTAGCATTACCATAGGCAGCTATCCAGTTGGTGAAACTATCCTGAGATGCCGTTTCAATCACACAAACATAGTCTACGTCTATTACTGGGTTTACAAAAGAAGGGTCAATTGTATCCTGTACCGTAATGTATTGAACTTGTGCTAAAGAAACATTATTACATGCATCCGTCACTGTCCAAGTACGCTCAATTGTATAGTTATTTACACAACCCGGTAGTGCTGCAATTACATCAACAAAATTCACATCCGGATTGGCATCACATACATCTAGAACGCTAGATACAAAACCGGTACTTGCAGGAGTCATGTCAGCATGGCAATCAATTGAGGTATCACCAGGAGCTGTAAATGTTGGAATCGTTGTATCTGAAACGGTAATAACTTGAGTGTATTCGTTTGAGTTTCCACAAACGTCAGTCACTGTCCAAGTACGAGTAATTGTATAGTTATAGAAAGTACAATCGTCAGGATCAATTCCTTTTGTATCTATTTCGTTGAATCCAACGCCCATATCAATGTCTCCATCACAGTTATCAAACGCACCGAAATCAGTTCCCAAAACTGGAACTGAAGGTACTGCATCACAACTAACCATCATGTCACCTGGCAAAGTCGCAAGAAACGGCTTCGTTGTATCCTGAACAATAATGACCTGTGAGATCATATCTGAGTTACCGCAATCATCCATTGCTGTCCATGTTCTCGTTCGAACAAAGTTATAAGCACAAGTAAGTTCAGTCTGAGTTGAGTCGACAGTGATGTTTATATTTGCATCACAATTATCAGTTGCTGTGATAGCAGGAAAGCCAGGAATAGCAGCATCACAATTGACAACTAAAGTATCATTCGTCATATCAACACCTGACAACACTGGATTTTCTGAATCCTTTAAAGAGAATGTTGCCATAGTTGAAGATGGATTATCACAACTGTCAACTACATTGAAGATTACATCAACAGCCCATTCGCAATCATTAGCTATGATGGAAGGATAATTTAAGATATCACCAAACATAACATCAACACCTATAACACCTGAAGATGTAGTGTAATCAAATGTAGTCCATTCAACATCAGAACAAGCATCAAATGCTACAGCACCACCGTAAATATCTATCCATGCATTCAAAACAGATTGGTCGTTACCTCCACCACATTCTTCTGAACTATTTGTAGAAGTAGGCATAATGGTTGGAGAAATATTATCTACAACTGAATAGGTTGCTGTTGTCGTCGCAGACAAACCACAATTATCAGTGATTGTAAATTCAACGGTACGAACTGATTCATTAAAACAAGGCCCTCCTGTGGAATCAGTCATCATATAAGACCAATTGGCAGAAGTTGGTGAATTATCAATATTGTAACAAACATCAGAAGCAGTAGCACCACCTCTTGACAGAATCCAATTTTCAAAAGTAATGGAAGGATTATCACATTCTACGCTTACACTTTGAGCCATCATGTCTAATGTAGGAGCGATCGTATCAATTACGATAAAGTCTGCGTCTGAAGTAGAAGTATTATTACATGCATCAGTAAATGCAAATTCGACAGTAACTAATGCGCCACAGCCTGTTGCTAATTGCATGTTAACCATGTCTTGAATATCACTTTCCGATACAGTTACATTGGCAACTTGTAAAGACAAAACAATATCTGCATCTTCTGTACAAACATCGGAAGCATCTGTACCTCCACGATTTGCAAGCCAAGTTGCAAGGTCTGCAGTATTACCGCTACCGTCGCAATCAACTTCTAAGTCTTGTGCACCTAAGAGTATATCAGGATCGTTGCTATCTTGTATCGTAAAGTTAATGATAATACTATCTGCATTACTACAAGCGTCCTGTGCAATATACATAACAGATGTCTGACCAGTAATTCCTCCACATCCTCCAGAGAGGGCAGAAATAACAGTCTGACTCCAAACGATATCTATTGGTGCTGTACAATTGTCAACTACTACTAAATTATCAGTCCAGTTAAGAATTTGATCATCAGGTGGGCTTCCAATATCATTACATTCAAGCGTAATCGTTGTACCTGCTGGTGCAGTAACAACAGGTGCCTGATCATCTAGCATGGTATAAGAGACAACTATATTTTCAGAGTTATTACAACTATCAATTGCTGTGAAGGTAACATTGATTGTACCACACAAACCAACGAATGAAGCAGGTGCATCATTTTCAATAAATTCGATTCCACAACCATTATCAACCGCCATGAAAGCCGCTTCTTGATCTGCTAACCATTGCACATAATTTGCCGTATCACACTGTTCTATAAGAGATGTTGGTATTCCAGTAATCACTGGATCATTTGTATCTCCGCTGATGGTAATTGTTTGTGTGTATGTAGCTACGTTACCTGAGAGGTCAGTTGCTTCCCAAGTACGTATAAAGCTACCTCCATCACAAGTGGATGGCTGGGTGGTTTGCCCCATGTAAGCAACCGTCACGTCTGTAGATGTTCCTCCAGGACTTGGGCAATTATCTGTTGCCGTAGGATTAATAGCTACTGGAGTCTCATTAAGGCAAGCATAAGTTACATCAGCAGCTAAGGATGCCAAATCAAAAACGGGAGGTAGGTTATCAATAAAATCGAGATTAAATCCAAAGAAGGCAATGTTTCCCATGTCATCTTCTGCATAATAAGTGATGGTAACAGTTTCACCTACAGGCACAGAGCCATTTTCGACGTATCCCCCACTTATGTTATCTAGAACAAAAGCGGTCACCGTACAACCCGGTGTGTTACAAGAAATGTTAACGGTAGCAGGCGCTCCCCAATTCAGGATTCCTGTACAGTCAGGTCCAACAGCTATTTCCGTCGGGCCAGAGTATTCAAAGGTAAAATCGACTTGAGCTGTCGTGAATTGAGAAAAACCTACGATGCAGGCTGATATCAATACTAGCTGTAGTAGCATTTTGTGTAATCGGTTTTCCATATTTTTGGATTTAAAATTTATTTCTAGGGAGTACCTAAAAATTTGATAACAAGTTGTTTATATTGTTTATATCAATTAGTGCAATTATAAAAATCTTTGAATACCCAAATAAAATTAGACGGTTTTCAAAATAGTACAAACACGCGAAGTCAGCTCCAATTCATTAATTGGAAGCATAACGGAGTAAGCCAAATAAATTGGTTGGCTTAAATAAAAATCCCCTGGAGGTTGTGAAAATTTCAGTTGAGAGATAGGAACCTGAGCTATAGTATACGAACAAATTGCTTCAACGTGTTCCGTGCTAGGGTATACGTAGGTATCGGCAATAGTTTCAATAGTAGCCTCAAAAAAGTTACTATTGTTGCTGTACTGGAGCTTGTGTCCATTGTTTTTGAAAGTGTAGGCTGGCAGTGTCATACTACTACATGCTAGGCATGCCTGGTACGGCAATGACAGTGATCTGTTCCTGGGAATCATCTTTGTTGGATTACAATTTCCTTGTTTAGAGGAAACTTCGGTTTTTAAGATAAATCACCTCAAAAGTCTCATTATTTTTTGTAAAAACAAAAAACATTACTGCTTTTGCGGCTTTTTTAAGTAATCTAAATTGCTTTTCACTTATAAAAAAGCATAAATAATTTCCAAAATGCTCAATGTTTTACGCGAGTAAATATTAAAGGTTCGCGATTTTGGAAATTATTTATTTTAATACTAGTTAGAAAAAAGACTAGCTACCTCTTGCTATATTATACTAAAAGAATAAAGCGCCTTTGACACACAAACTCTGTGTGCTGTATGTACCTCTACTCTTCTTCATCGGCTGAAGAAGATAGGTCTTTAAGTTTTTTATCTTCTACATTTTCATCAAGGAATGTATTGATCTTATCTACATCAAAACTAGATACGATTTCTCCAAATTCATTAATTTTAATATCGAAGCCCTTTAATTCTTCATGAACTTCGGGTTTTTTATTGTTGTCTTTTTTCTTTGCCATCGCTATGATACTTTAGTTAACTTTTCAAAGTAGTCAAATGCTGCTTCGAAGTGCATTATTACTTTTTCTTTTCCCATTACTTCCATCACTTCAAATACACCAGGTCCTTTCATAGTTCCTGCCAAAGCAAGTCTGAGTACAGGAAAAACTTGGCCATTACCTAGTTCATGCTTAGCCATAAACCTAGCGACTTCTGCCTCTGCTGTAGCTGCATCAAATGTTGAGAGTTCAGCAAGCATATTCTTTAGTTCTTCAAAACGAGCAAGGTTTTCTGGCTTCCAACGTTTTTTAACATTCTTATCATCATACGCCTGAACTGGACCAAAGAAATAACTTGATTGTTCCTTAAAATCAGGAAGTACCTCTACTCTTTCCTTTAGTAAACCACAGACAGCAGCCAAATAATCATCTCCTTTTTGAAGTGCTTCTTCAGACAGCCATGGCTTAACTTTTTCTGCCAAAGCAGTATTATCCATTGCTTTAATATACTCCTGATTATACCACTTAGCTTTATCAAAATCAAAACGAGCACCAGATACGCCTACTTTTTCAAGACTAAAAGCCTCTGCTAATTCGTCAAGTGAAAAAATTTCTTGCTCCGTCCCTGGGTTCCACCCTAAAAAAGCTAAAAAGTTGATCACTGCTTTTGGTTCAAAACCAAATTCTTTAAATCCTGTAAAAGCATCTTCTGGCTTATCACTATCCCACGAAAGTGGGAATACCGGTATACCTAATTTTTGTCCATCACGCTTACTTAATTTACCTTTTCCGTTAGGTTTGAGTATAAGTGGTAAATGTGCAAATTGAGGCATTTCATCTTCCCAACCAAATGCCCTGTACAGTAAGACGTGATGTGCTGTACTTGGTAACCATTCTTCTCCACGAATAACGTGAGAAATTTTCATAGCATGGTCATCTACAATATTTGCTAGGTGATAAGTTGGTAATCCATCACCTTTCATCATGACTTTATCATCAAGTGTATTTGTCTCAAATTTAACCTCCCCGCGAATCACATCATTTACAACAACTGTTTGATCAGCTGGTACTTTTAAACGAATGGTGTACGGCTCACCACTAGCCAATTTTTTTGCTACTTCGTCAGCAGGGAGCGTAAGGCTATTTTTCATATCCATCCGAGTAAAAATGCAGTAATTACGTACAGAACCACCCGCTTCTTCGAGTCGTTTGCGCATAGCATCCAACTCTTCTGGTGTATCAAAAGCGTAGTAAGCATTCCCATTATCAATGAGTTGCTGAATACTTTGCTGATATAATTCTCTTCTTTCTGATTGACGGTAAGGTCCATAATCGCCACCGAGTCCTTGACCTTCTGATGGCATGATGCCACACCATTCTAGTGCTTGAATGATATAGTCTTCAGCTCCTTTTACATATCTCTTTTGATCCGTATCTTCAATTCTCAGAACGAAGGTTCCATTCATTTTTTTTGCCAGCAAATAATTGTAAAGTGCTGTTCTTACTCCACCAATGTGCAATGCCCCTGTTGGACTAGGTGCAAATCGTACTCTAAAATCTTTCATATTAATAATCTGCTAAGTTGTTAATTAAGGCAGCAAGCTTTATGCTCCTCCCGTTTACAAATAGGTTTAACGGATAACTCAATACCTTTTGTTCCCCGTTTTACCTAAATTGAGCACAAAATAAAGATTATTAATCAGAGGAGTGTTAAGTAATACACAAATTACCTTGTTTCTTAATTTAAGGTTTGACAAAGATTTGAAGGAGTGAAGATTTGAAGGGTGCACGATCGCGGACTCTGTATTTAGATGTCCTTCAAACCTTAACCGAATGAAATGAATCTATAAATAAATCTTTAGCAAAAGTTTTCTATATGTATTTAGTTAAAACGCCAGCTTTCATTCAGCGCTTCTTTCCCAATTTTGTTTGGAGAGGACCATCGGATGATAAGGTGTTGTACCTGACTTTTGATGACGGTCCAATTCCAGAAGTTACACCCTGGGTACTAGATCAGTTAGAATCGTATAATGCTAAAGGAACATTCTTCTGTGTTGGTGAGAACGTAAAAAAGAATCCTCTGATTTTTAATCGTGTCATTAATGCTGGTCATGCTGTTGGCAATCATACTTACAATCATTTGAGCGGCTGGGCGAGTGACAATAATCGTTATTTTGACAATGTTCAAAATTGTGCACAGGTCGTAGATTCTAATTTATTCCGTCCGCCTTATGGAAGGCTAAAACCAAAACAAGCTGAGTTTTTACATCAGCGATACGACATTATTATGTGGGATGTCCTGAGTGGTGATTTTGACCCAAAGATCAGCAAGGAGCAATGTTTTCATAATGTTATTAAACACACCGCACCCGGGTCTATTATTGTTTTTCATGACAGCTTGAAGGCGGAGATTAAATTAAGACATGTATTACCAAAGGTATTAAAATATTACGCCAAGAAGGGTTATCAATTTAAGTTATTGCCTGACACGAATGAACGCAATAACTAAACATGAAATTTTTATTTTTAGAGATTCATATACACTAGAAAGCCGCTGTAAATTACAGCGGCTTTCTTACATTTTAAACCTACAATGTTGTGTTAGTAAAAATTCATAACAATTTATTCCCTTTGAGCTATTGCTTCGTAATTAATCTTTAATTGATTTGCTTTACGCAAAGCTGTTTTAACATCTGCTACAATCCCCATGTGGACTTTTTCATCGACCTTTAAAGAGCTAATAAGTTGGGACTGCAGATGCTCTGGTGCTGCACTTCTGATTTCTAGAATAGCTATTTCAACTCTATCCGTTGAGATGAATGCATCATTGATTTGAATCGCTGCTGCAGTACCTTGTCTTTTGTCAAATGGCTTACCGATGTGGATATAATTAATGAGGGATCGTTTTTCCAATTTTTGTATTTCACTAGCTTGCGGTATTTTGACTTTTATCATTAACTTGTTCTGTCTCATTACAGTGACGACCATAAAGAAGAAGAGCAGCATGAAGATGATGTCGGGAAGTGAAGCGGTGCTTACTTCGGGCTTTATTTTTGGTTTGTTTTTTCTTATCATGTTTTCATGGGCGGTACCCTTTTATCATAGAGCGATGCCCTATATTTTGAAATGTATTCCTTTTGGGGCATACCTTATTTATGTGGTTCTTTGTTTTATTTTGTTATTTGTTGGTGGTTACTGGGCTCAGCTTCGGAGATAATTTGGGGGTAGTCGTTACGGATTATTTTTTGATCTTTAGCTGAGAGATCCGTGTATTTTTTTCCGTATGTTCTCTTTGCGTGTTCTTCCCACAGTTCTCGATAGGCGGCTTTTAATTTATCGTAAACTGCTATATAAGTAGCGTAGGAAGTGTTTCGATCGTTCATTAAAGAGACGACAGCTTTGGTTGGTTTTTCTGAAAAGTTATCTTTCTTTAGTGGGTTAGCGACATGTTCTTTTACTAGATCTTTCAAGTCATCTATTGTAGCTCTTTCTTTCTCAATTAACAATTCTCCTGCAAAATTGACGTGAACGGTTAATACGTTTCGATCTTTTATTGGCTTTGGAATTGGGTCTTTTTCAAAAGGAGGTAGTTTGACCAAAATACCTTTATCCGCAGCGATGGTCGTTGCTACTAAAAAGAAGATGAGCATTAAGAATGCGATGTCTGCCATTGATCCAGCATTAATGGCAAGTAAGCCTCTACGAGATTTTTTCTTCATGATTTTTAATTTTGAGCATTATTAATCGATATAGAAATCTAGGGCAAAGTCATAAGCAAATGACAGAGCCATATTATTTTTTTCTAATAGTTATCGACGAATGAAGAAAACGGGCAGTGTTTAAAAGTATAGATGCAGTTTGTGTCTTTTTTTGGTGTGCCACGTCCTACTTATAGTGAATTGATTTACTCCTTTTAGGAATATATTTTTTTAAAAAAAACTACAATCAGCTATACTTTATCGACCAATAGGAGTATTACACAACAACTTAGTCGATACTAAAACGTTATATTTAGAGACTAATAATAGAATATGAAATATCCATTCGAGCCATATAAAAAGAGATTTTCGGAAAATAAATTTTGGAAAAAAATCACTGTACAAGTCAAGAAGATCGGAATGAAAACGATCTACATGGCCCTACTCTTATACTATGCATACAAAAGAAAAGAGACACCTCTTTGGGCAAAAAATATCGTTTTAGGTACACTAGGTTACTTTATTTCACCGATTGATATCATTCCTGATTTGACGCCACTTTTAGGTTATACAGATGATGCCGGAATGCTAGCCCTTGGTTTGGTTATAATTTCGAGTAATATAGATAATGATGTAAAAGCGAATGCAAGAGAAAAGCTGAGTAGCTGGTTTGGCAATGGAAATGACGACGAGTTGGATGAGATTGACGAGGAGTATAGCTAGTGAATGGGAATTAGAATGATCCTCTGACGTAAAACTGCAATTGACACTCCCTCTTTAATTCCGTAGTAATGAAAATGAAAACCCATTGATATTGAAATTGCAAATCATCCCTCTCCTACCCGAATCTGGTTAGTACTTACCTCAAACAGGTTAGCTTACTGTTGGAAATCAATTTAATTAGGCACTTATTTTCGAACTTTAACAGTATCATTGTTCTTCCAATTTGCATTTCCCCCAAATAAAGCCTTAATTGAAAGTACAATAAAACATATATTGTTTTGTTAGTTTTGACATAATGATTTCATACTCATTCACGTCCAACAACCATACTTCTAGAAAAACTATGAACATGAGATACGAACCGATTAATCCTGATCTGTTTCGTCTGAATCGCAAACGATTTGCGCGTCAGATGAAACCCAATTCTATTGCTATTTTTCATTCAAATGATTTGATGCCGCGTAACGGTGATCAAGCTTTTCCCTTTCGACAAAACTCACATTTATTTATGCTCAGCGGTCTAGATCAGGAAGAAACCATTGTGGTACTTTATCCTGATTGTGTCCGAGAAGAATGTCGCGAAATCGCTTTCATCCGCAAAACGAATGAACACATAGCAGTATGGGAAGGACATAAATATTCTAAAGAAGAAGCTCGTGACACCTCTGGGATCGACAACGTTTATTGGACGGATGAAATGAATAATTTACTTAACGAACTCATCATCTTATCCGACAACATCTACATCAATACCAACGAAAATAAGAGCTTCTCCTCTGATGTTGTTTCAAGAGATATTCGCTTTGCCAAACAAGTCAAAGAGCAATATCCCGCACACCAGTTCTTACGCGCACAACCCATCCTCACCAAAATGACGATGATCAAATCTGCATTTGAAGTAGAACTAATGCAAGAGGCAATGGATATCACAGAAAAAGCTTTTAGAAGAGTTCTCGAATTCGTAAAACCAGGTGTAGCAGAATATGAAATTGAGGCTGAAATTATTCATCAGTTTATGCGCAACCGAGCCAATGGACATGCCTACCACCCTATCGTTGCTTCAGGCAAAAACGCTTGTGTTTTGCACTATGGTGAAAACAATCAAATCTGCAAAGATGGAGATATTTTGTTAATGGATTTTGGTGCTGAATATGCCAACTACGCCGCAGATCTTTCTCGTTCTATTCCAGTCAATGGCCGTTTTTCAAAAAGACAAAGAGCGGTTTACGACTCTGTGCTTCACGTCATGAAGGCTGCTACTCAGATGCTCGTTCCAGGTACAAGTATGGACGAATATCACAAAGAAGTTGGAAAGATGATGGAAGGTGAATTGCTCGAATTAAAGCTCATCGACAAAACGGATATAAAAAATCAGGATCCTAAGCGTCCTGCTTATAAAAAGTATTTCATGCACGGCACTTCACATCATTTGGGATTGGATGTGCATGACCTTTCATACCGACATATTCCGATTCAAGCGGGGATGGTGTTTACGGTAGAGCCCGGTATTTATATTCCTGAGGAGAATTTGGGGATTCGGATTGAGAATAACATTTTGGTCACGGATGATCGTCCGATTGATTTGACGTCTTCTATTCCGGTAGAGGCTGAGGCGATTGAGGAGTGTATGAAGTCGGAGGTCTTTTCTTAGAAATCCTATCAAAACAAAAAAAGAGGATAAGATCAATTTAATGAACTTATCCTCTAACAAGATGACTTACTAAATTATTCTTCAACGCCCTGAACCAACAGAGCGACTTCATTTCTAATTACTTCGATAAATCCACGTTCAATTTTGAATATTTTGTTTTCGCCACCTTTTTGAATGATCCGTACTGGACCTTCTCCAAGAGCCGAAACCATTGGTGCGTGATTTCTCAATACTTCAAACTGGCCGGTAATACCAGGAATTTTAACAGAAGTGATTTCTCCTTCAAAAACTTTCCGTTCCGGTGTCAATACTATTAAGTTCATCTATCGAATTCTATTAAGATTAATAATTCTTTTCAAGGCTTGATTAAGCTTCAGCTTCCGCCAACATCTTCTTACCGGCATCGATTACATCATCGATTGTACCTTTCAAGTTAAATGCTGCTTCTGGATACTCATCTACTTCACCGTTAAGGATCATGTTAAATCCACGGATCGTTTCTTCTATTGGTACCAACACTCCTTTCAATCCTGTAAACTGCTCTGCTACGTGAAAAGGTTGAGATAAGAAACGTTGAACACGACGAGCACGGTGTACCACCTGCTTATCTTCTTCAGACAATTCTTCCATACCAAGAATCGCGATGATATCTTGCAATTCATTATAACGCTGTAGAATATTTTTCACTGCTTCTGCAGTATCGTAGTGTTCGTTACCGATGATCTTAGGGTCCAAAATTCTTGAAGTAGAATCCAAAGGATCCACCGCAGGATAAATACCCAAAGAAGCAATTTTACGATTCAATACGGTTGTTGCATCAAGGTGAGCAAACGTTGTTGCTGGTGCTGGATCCGTTAAATCATCCGCAGGTACATATACCGCCTGTACAGAGGTAATTGAACCACGCTTAGTTGAAGTAATTCGCTCCTGCATCAATCCCATCTCTGTTGCCAAAGTTGGTTGGTAACCTACCGCTGAAGGCATACGACCAAG
>CAKZUK010000112.1 GCA_937921775.1 uncultured Saprospiraceae bacterium | reverse complement strand
TTTTTTGGGCTCACCCTTGAGAATGAAGATCAATTTCGAGATCTGTGTAGAAAGGTGATTGGAGTGGTATTTGGCCTCATGCCTTTTGTCTTAGTTTCTATTTTTCATTTGGGTTATATTCAGTCACCAGAGGACTTTATTTTGGTGACTTCCATTCTTACCTTTCCATTTATTTTTGGGGCTTTTATTTTTGAGTTATTTACGCGTTCGACTCGTCCATTTGCCAACGTAGCTTTTATCGTTTTAGGGATGGTTTATATTGGGACGCCATTTGCGATGCTCGACTTTATAGCCTTTCAAAATGGAACTTTTAATGCCAATGTAATTTTTGGGATTCTACTACTAACCTGGATGAATGACACAGGTGCTTATTTGATTGGATCACAGATTGGAAAAACGCCCTTATTTCCTCGAATTTCTCCTAAAAAAACCTGGGAAGGTTCGCTCGGAGGAGTGGCCGTAGGAATAGGGGTTGGATATATTTTGAGTTTATTCTTTAATGAGTTGAGTACCAGTCAATGGTTAATACTCTCCGTCATCGTGGTCATCTTTGGATCGCTGGGCGACCTCATCGAATCAATGTTAAAGCGCAGTTTGAATATCAAAGATAGTGGGAACATTTTGCCAGGTCATGGTGGGATGTTAGATCGTTTTGATGCCTTTATTTTTGTGGTACCTTTTGCTACAGCCTTTATTCTTTTGATACAGCGAATAGGCTCATAAGTATTCGATTTAATGCCAAACTCTTATTAACAAATACTAAATCTTCAAACATTTACCCCTATAAATACGTTTTTAGGCCTAATCTGATTTAAATTAGGTTTCACCTAGCAGAGACTTTTCTTATCTTTGCGTGCTTTTAGTTAATTAAGCAAATTCTATATTTAGAAAAAAATATAATGACAATACACAAAGAAGGATATAAAATCTTAACCATCACCTGCATTGGACTTGCAGTATTTAACTTCTTGATCTTCTGGTTTTGGCCAGCAGGCTTGATTTTTGGCGGCATCGTCTCTGCCCTTGTGCTGGCACTCGTTTTGCAGTTTTTCCGCAATCCAAATAGAACACTTAAGATTCTTGACAATAATACTGTGATTGCACCAGCTGACGGCAAGGTCGTAGTTATCGAGGAAGCAGTAGAAAGTGAATATTTCAAAGAACCTCGCATTCAAGTTTCTATTTTCATGAGTCCGTTGAACGTACACGTTAATCGTAACCCGATTGGTGGAACGGTCAATTATTTCAAATACCATCCTGGTAAATATCTGGTAGCTTGGCATCCAAAATCTTCAGAAGAAAATGAACGTACCACTACTGTGATTGGTGATGGTAAAACTGAAATTTTATTTCGACAAATTGCGGGGGCTTTGGCAAAGCGAATTGTCAGCTACGTAGATGTAGGGGCAGAAGTAAAACAAGGTGCTGACATGGGCTTCATTAAGTTTGGATCTCGGGTAGATTTATTCTTACCACTTGATGCAAAAATTGAAGTTGTACATGACCAGAAAGTAAAAGGAAATCGTACAGTGATTGCTCGCTTGAGCTAATTACTTTTATAAATTGTTTTTATAAAAAATCGTCATTCACCTTCTTGGTGGTGACGATTTTTTTATTGAAGTTGCTTACTTGATTCCAGAAGGAAATAAAACCGGAAAGAGGAAGTGCTAATACTACCATTGACGACAAAGACTATAGTGCTGTTTTGGAGATTACAAAAGAGTAGCTGAAAGAATCAAAATGGCAATCAAAATCAGAATGCCCATTAACATCGTAGTTTCCATCAGCAATTAGTCCTCAAGTTTGGAGGCTGTTCTATAATTTGCGATAGTGGGAAGAATTTTGATTTTGATTGATATTTTGATTAGACAATTGCTTTCGGAAAAATCCGAACTAAAAAAAACACTGCCAAAGCCCCCAATAAAATTTTTAAAATAGCTCCTGGAATAAAAGGATAAAATCCATATTCCAATGCCTTCCTAGAACCATACAAATATGCAAGATAGGCCAGCCCAAAAGCCATGATGATCAAAGTTCCAATCAACATAGCTAAAAGGCATTTCCCAAAAGTTTGGCCCCATCCTTTCTCTGCCAAATACCCTATTATGAAAGTAGCTACTGCAAAACCAATTAAAAAGCCTCCAGTCCCTTTCGTAAAAGATTCCCAACCATAACCTCCATCTGCAAAAACAGGTAAACCCAATCCGCCAATTAGCAAATAAATCACAACTGCCAAGGATCCCCAATTTCTCCCCAGAAGCATTCCGACTACTAATACCGCGAAGGTTTGACCACTGATTGGGATCGTCGTTTCTGACCAAGGAACATCGTAAGCGATTTGTGCAAAAATTGAAATAATCGCAACAGATAGAAAAGTATATAAAATTGATTTTACGAGTGGTGGCATGTTAGGCTTCTTTTAAAACAACTTCGGTCTATGATTTGTAAAAATAATCCTTAATTTGGCTTTTCAAAGAATACAGAATTTCAAATCAAAAAACATGGGACCAGATCCAAAAGTATTGTTGCAAGTGGTGCGGATGCGAATGCCCTTTGGTAAATACAAAGATCGCTTGTTGTGTGACTTACCAGTGAGTTATCTGGAATGGTTTGCAAGCAAAGGATTTCCGGAAGGAAAATTAGGAATGTTGCTACAAACGATGCATGTCATTAAGACGAATGGCTTGGATGATTTACTGAAGCCATTGAAGGAAGATCGCCGGAGAGATGATGCTTATGATTTTCGCTAAGCACCGAAAAAAGTCAAAATTAAAATGGCAATCAAAACCCTCCCACTAGCGCGGGCATTTTGATTGCCATTGAAATCTAAATTTTGATTGCTCAATTACTTCTCACCCAGCTTAGCTAAATCCTTAAAAGAAATTTCACTCAAGCCGTCTTTAATATCATTCATTTTCACACCTCGTCCTTCCACTTTCACGATAAAACGCTTAGCAACTAAAACGGTCATCGAACCACTTTCACGTTTGTTATCATACTCTTCAAAAGCCTTCATTCCCTTGTATTCAGTGGTGCGCTCGTAGCCTTTACTAGATTCCTTGTCAACGGTCATCGTCGTCCATGGCAAGGCACCCAAAAGCGCCATACCAACTCCGCCGGTGTCAATCATTTCTACCTTCATTTTTTTATCATCTCCAGCATACTTTGCAGTCAAGGTAGAACCTTTCATGCCAGCAATTCCGGTTGTTTGTCCCTCATGGTCTACCATTTCCATACCCGCAACTTTTGAAGGTAACAACGCTTTCATATCTCTAAAACTTACGATTTCTACATCATCAACCTCTCCCCCACTCACGGCTTCTGCTACACCTCTCAACGTTTCACCAAGACCAGCTGCACCGCCTTCTAATCCCGAAAGGACATCAGTAATATTACCAGCAAGCTCTTCCTTGGCTTTCTCTTTCTTCTCGGCTTCTTTTTGAGCTGCATCTGAGCCACAAGAAACAAATAGAATAGTCATTAAAAAAATTGAAATACCTTTTAGCAGGTTTGTCATAATTAAATTTTTAAGGAGTTGAAAAAATTAAATGAGTAAAACAGAAAGTTAGTTTGAAAAAGTATAATGCTAAACTTAAGCTCATACCATATCATTTTCCAAATTAACAACAGAGTTCAAATTATCAGATGATGGCTTACTAAGATAGGATTTTTCGGCAAATCGACATAAATCAACGACAGACTGTAGGTCAATAAAATCAAATTGAAAAGTAATCTGAACGTTTTTACGTTTGAATTCGCCTAACACATACTTGCTTATTCGCTTTTAATTCTCATTGGCTAAGCCTAGCAATAGAATTCGTGATACCCCATGTTTTCAAGGCTTGTTTGAGTTCCTCAACCGTTACATTACTTCCCTTCAGCACTAACTCGAATCGATGGCTCGGAAGTACGTGAAGTTCTGCTTCTTTATCAGCTTTTACATATTTTTCATAGGATGGAAAACCTTCAAAGGTTCCAGTCTTTTCCATTAACTTTTCATTATTCACCTCTAAGGTTTGTGCAGTCCATTCCAAGTAGCTATTCATCGTATTGCCAATAGTTCCGGAGTCATATATTTCAAACTGAACCTCTTTCCCCTCTTCCCGATAAATCAATCGAGCCATAGAAACTTCAGCGCCTCCTTTCATTTTCGGATTGCCTTTGCTGCTTATTTTTTTGGACATGCCCAAAACTCCATCTGGCAAAATAACTTCCAAGCTTTCAGGTGCTAACTTCTCAGCTGGAAGACCAGAAGCTTCTACCGATTTAACATGAGGTTCCTTTGCCCCTTCCTCTGAATTATTCGTGCAGGCTGCTAGTAATAACAGTCCGATTAAAACAAAAAAATACTTGCTTATATTCCTCATAAGGTGGGCTATTTTTTTTTGACAGAAGTCCGATTTTCCTAAAATCGTAAAATCACAATCTCAGAAAAATCAGCCTTCTGTCATCTAATTTCTATATTTCTATCCAGCTTCTTCCTCATTCTCCTCTCCTTCACCGTCTTTTTTCTCTGCCTTCATTTGAGGGAAGAAAAGTACATCCTGGATACTATTCGAATTCGTCATAATCATTGCCAGACGGTCCATTCCAATTCCAAGTCCAGCAGTAGGTGGCATTCCATATTCCAATGCACGTAAGAAATCTTCATCTAGCACCATCGCTTCTTCATCACCTCTTTCTCCTAACTTAAGTTGGGATTCAAAACGCTCACGCTGATCAATCGGATCATTCAATTCTGTGAATGAATTACAAATTTCTTTTCCGTTACAAACCGCCTCAAAACGCTCCACCAAACCTTCTTTCGAACGGTGCTTTTTAGCGAGTGGCGACATCTCTATTGGATAGTCTGTAATAAAGGTTGGTTGAATCAATTTCGCTTCACAGGTTTCCCCAAAGATCTCATCGATCAACTTACCTTTCCCCATAGATGGATCTACAGATACATGCAATTTTTTGGCTGTAGCCAATAGGCCGGCTTCATCCATTTCAGAAATGTCAATTCCTGTAAAATGTTCTATCGCTTCGTACATCGAGAAACGCTTCCAAGGACGCTTAAAGTCGATGATATTTTCACCCACTTGTACTTTAGTTGTACCGTTGGTATCCATCGCTACTTTCTCTACCATTTCTTCCACCAAGTCCATCATCCATTCGTAATCTTTGTAGGCAACGTACAATTCTATTTGTGTAAACTCAGGGTTGTGGAAGCGACTCATTCCCTCATTTCTAAAATCTTTTGAAAACTCGTATACTCCATCAAAACCACCAACGATCAATCGCTTTAGATACAACTCATTTGCAATTCGCAAATACAGTTTCATATCCAAGGTATTGTGATGAGTGGTAAACGGACGAGCTGCCGCACCTCCATACAAAGGTTGTAGAATCGGGGTCTCTACTTCGAGGTATTCTTTTGCATTCAAATACTCACGAATGGAGTTATACATTTTGGTTCGCTTGACGAAAGCATCTTTTACTTGCGGGTTTACCACAAGATCAACGTAACGTTGACGGTAGCGCAATTCTGGATCAGAAAACGCATCGTGCGTCTGTCCATCTTTATCCACCTTTACGATAGGAAGATTACGAAGTGCTTTTGACAAAAATCGCAAATCATTTACTCGAACAGTTAACTCGCCCATTTGAGTAACGAATAGCTCACCAGTTATCGCAATAAAATCACCAAAATGAATGAGCTTCAATATTTTTGCGTTCAATTCCTTTGCTTCAGGAGTGTCCCCGTATTTTCCTTTACCTACATAGATTTGGATATTACCATTCGCATCCTGCAATTCTGCAAAAGAACCTCGACTTCGCATAAAACGTCCTGCGATTCGTATTTCTGGCCGCTTCTCTGGTTGGAAGTCACCTATACAAACTGTACGCAGACTACCAATAAAATCTTCTAGTGGCATATCTTCACGACCAACACCCTCATCAAACGATACCGTTTCTGCCAAAGCATAATCTTTTACCATTTCAGCATCTTCCAAAAGCGCACTGGCTTTAAATTTATTTTTCTTTAGAAAACTAGCAATTTTTTCAGCCCCAGCTTTACCTACCGACTTCAAAGTTTCAAGCTCTTTTATCAAGTTTGCCTGAAAAGCTCCTGTAGTAAAGTCAGTGGTTTTGAAATTCACATCAAAACCTTCAGCAGGGAAAGGATCTACTCCTAGTGCTCTAATTTGTTCCATCGCCTGACGGCGTACGATTTCCTGTTCGCTTAATTGCATATCTAGTTATTTGTTAAATAGTGGGGCAAAAATAGTGGATTTTCTAAGAAAGGCGCGGATTAAAGGGAAAAACAAGTAGAAATAGAGACTAGTGAGACCTGGGAACTTGGAAGTAAGAAGTTTCCTTCACCCGCAAAGCTTCTTGATCGAGTGACTCTCCTGCCTCCAAGTCCCCTTTTCCAACTTTCAAAACTCACTCATATTAAGCCTAATAACAGGTGAAATATGCCCTATTCCTTTATTGTCCAGTTTCTCTATTTTTTGTACCTTAACGGTGGTGTTCTTAAGAAAAATGGAAAAACAAAGGCAAACTCAAAAACTTAATTCATTCTTCCCCCCTTACCATCTTATAATTCCAGCATAATTCGTATTTTGTGAGTCCATTAAGTTATACTCACCGATCTACCGTAATTTGAATTCATTTCAAAGCAAAAACTATATTTTTCTCTTTGAGAAAGGAACCAAACTAATTATACGATGCGAATCGGCAACACAATCCTACGTCCTAAACTTAAACCTATGGATGGCTTCCCAAAGCCCCCATCTCAACCGATATTTAAGATGCAAGAACAGGCACTCCCTACTACAATAGCTACTCGTAGCTTAAAATTCATTTTTCTCTCTTTATTCGCTCTTTTCATAACTAACGCAACTTTTGCCCAAACAGTTCTCCTCTCTGACCCAGGTTTAACTTATGGGAATTCAGATGGCCCTACTGGTCCTGACGTTTACAGTGTCAACATCTCGACATGTACATCAGTAAGTTTTTCTATGGATTATTCTTTTAATCAATCTTGGGAAGGCAGTGGAAATATGGAAACTGCTGATGAATGTCCTTTTGGCGGCATCCCATGTGCTGGTGATCCAAGCACACCATCTGCTCCTGGTTGCGACGGATGTTGGGATTTCCTTTGGGCCGTTTTCAATATTGATGGAGCAAGCGTAGGAGGTGATTTGATTGGTGAAACTGGAACAACTAATCTTGAACAATCTGGAAGCATCAACTCTGCCCCACTTTGCACAAATGGCGCTTCTACTGCGGACATTACTGTTGTCACCCAAACATGGGCAGCATCAGAAGAAGTTACGTTTAGTAATATTATGATTCTTTGTTGGGAAGCCGCTCCAACCATTAGTTCCAATTCTCCACTTTGTGTAGCTGGTCAGGATCTAGATCTAATGGGGTCTGCTGTAGATGTTTCTGCTGTTCAATCTTGGGCATGGACTAATTCTGGTACAGGTACTATTATTGATCCAAGTGCTCAAAACACGACTGCGACTAATCCTGAAGATGGAGAAACTTATACACTTACAACAACTGACCCCAACGGCTGTACCGCTGAAGATATGATCACTGTTAGTGTTGCCGCTGGAGGAGCTAACGCAAGTATTAGCGGTGGTGGCATAATTTGTTCTGGTCAATGCTCGGATGTTAACATCACAATAACCGGAGGTGCTCCACCTTACAACCTTAGTGCAGAACTAGACTTTCCACCATTTGTAAACAACTGGCCATTTATTATTCCAACTCCAGATGCCAATTCAACAATGACTATCTGTGTGGACGGTGTACTTCCTAGTTATGATCCCGGCACCAATACTTTAACTATTCCCGATTTTATCGGATCCAATATTACCATCACCCTTACCGACCTTACAGACAACTCTAGTTGTGGAGCTGGTTCCGTTGATCCAACTCCACTGTTTTTTGATATCGAATCTGCCCCCAATATTACTACCGCAAGCTTAGGTCTTTTTTTATGTGATGACGGTACTGGACAAGCCGATTTTGACTTAACTGTTTTTGACAACAATATAGATGTCGATGGTGGCAATACCGTATTGTGGTGGTCCGACATGGACGGAACCATAGCTATTGGCAATCCTTCTAACTATACTTCTGCTGGCGGAACCGTTTATGCAAGTGTAGCCAACGCCAATTGTGAATCTGAAACAATTCCAGTTACACTATCTGTAGACCCTGCACCTAACGCAATTCCAACCACCGCAAATGCCTGTGACGATGGAACAGGCCAGGCTATTTTTGATTTGACTTTACTTGATGACGATGTTGACCCAACAGGTGCTAATACCGTCAACTGGTACTCAGATATTGATGGCACTATTTTAATTGGAAACCCTACTACCTATCAATCAACTGGAGAAGTCGTCTATGCTACTGTTGACAATGGTGTTTGTGAATCAACTACTGTTGGTGTATTACTAACAGTGATACCTCCTCCTACTGCAATCTCAACTACTGCAGATGCCTGTGATGATGGAACGGGACAAGCTATTTTCGATTTAACAACACTTGACAATACGGTCAATGGCTCATCAGGAAATACAGTCGAATGGTACACCAATCCTACTGGTACAATTTCAATACCTGACCCTACTTCATATATCACTTCTGGTGGAACGGTATACGCCGTAGTCAACGACGGTCTCTGTCCTTCAATTCCTGTAGATGTTACATTGACAATTGTTCCTGGACCAACGGCTACTGCTGCTTTTATTGATGAGTGTGACAATGGAACGGGACAAGCTATTTTTGATTTGACAACATTAGAAACAATTGTAAACGGTGGACTTGGGTATCCAGTCACTTGGTATACCGACCCTGCTGGTACAGATATGATTTTAGATCCGACAACTTACCTAAGTGGTAGTACAACTGTTTATGCAAGTATCTTTGACGGTGTTTGCCCATCCGTTCCTATTGATATTATCTTGACGGTAACTCCAATCCCGCTAGCTTTACCTACCAGCGTCAGCGCTTGTGATGATGGAACGGGACAAGCTACCTTTGATCTCACTACTTTGGATACTGATGTAGATGTAAATTCCCTTGGTTTCGTTATTTGGTCTGAAGATCAAGCTGGTAACAATCTAATTGGTGATCCTACTAATTACACCACTGGTAGCACCATTGTATATGCTTCTGTATTTGATGGCATCTGTTCATCTCCGGGAGTGCCTGTAACACTGACTGTAGAGCCAGCTCCTACTGCTATTGGAACTACTGCATCTGAATGCAATAATGGCATGTTAGGATTAGGTACATTCGATTTATTTAATTTAGAAACGGAGGTTGGAAACGGAGACGCTGTATCTTGGTTCCTTGATCCTTTGGCACAAAGTCCAATTAATAATCCAGGTGATTTTACGACCTCTAGTACCTCTGTTTATGCAACGGTATCAAATGGAATTTGTACTTCAGATCCTGTTGAAGTTATTTTGATTGTAAACCCAAACCCATTTCTTGCAGCTGCAAGTATTATATGCCTTCCATCTAACACCGATATTGAGGTTGCATTTACAATTACTGGCGGAGCTTCACCTTACATTGTAAGCGGCACTGGAGGAACTTTGATAGGCGACATGTTTACCAGTGATCCTATTCCACTAAATGTTAACTATTCTTTTTTGATTACTGATGCTAATGGATGTATCACCACGCTTAGTGGAATTCAATTCGTATGTAACTGTGCAACTAGTGCTGGAACTATGGAATCGAACTTAATAGAAGTATGTGATCCTTTTACCGCAACGGCAATACATAATGGAGATGAAATGACCGACCCTAGTGATATTACTATGTATTATTTACACGATGGTTCAAGCACAACACTAGGAACAGTTTACGATATAAACAATACCGGAACTTTTGGTTTCGCCCCTCCTTTGATGTATAACGAAATTTATTACATCTCATTAGTAGCGGGTAATGATGATGGTACTGGAAACATCGACCCCAACGACCCTTGTCTATCAGTCTCCATTGGACAGCCTGTTATTTTTTATCCCGAAGCACTTGACATTAATGAAATATACGCGGGTTGTTCCGGTGACGGTTACACTTACACCGCTCCCAATGGCAGCATTTATAATGAAGCTAACCCAACTGATAATCTAGTGTTACAGGACATTAATGGTTGTGACTATAACTTAACGGTCAATCTTGTTTTCACTCCAGCAACTCCTGATATTAATGAAACCTATAATGGTTGTCAAGGTGATGGCTATTTCTACACGGCTCCTGACGGCACCGTTTATAATGAAGGAAACCCTTCCGGAAATGAAGTACTTCAGGATGCCAATAGCTGTGATTACAATTTAGTAGTGAACCTTACCTTCAACCCTAGCTCTCCTGACATCAATGAAGTTTACAATGGCTGTGAAGGTGACGGTTATTTTTTTACTGCTCCTGATGGCACCGTTTACAACGAAGGTAATCCTTCCGGAAATGGAGTACTACAAGATGCCAATGGTTGTGACTACAACTTATCAGTTACACTTACTTTCAACACTTCTTCTCCTGACATCAATGAAACTTATAACGGCTGCGCTGGCGACGGCTATTCTTTCACTGCTCCTGATGGTACCGTTTACAATGAAGGCAACCCTTCCGGAAACGAAATACTACAAGATGCTAATGGTTGTAATTACAACTTAGACGTTAACTTAACTTTCAATGCAGCTAGCCCTGACATTAATGAGACCTACAACGGTTGCGCTGGCGATGGTTATTCCTTCACTGCTCCTGACGGTACCGTTTACAATGAAGGCAACCCTTCCGGAAACGAAGTACTACAAGATGCTAATGGTTGTAATTACAACTTAGACGTTAACTTAACTTTCAATGCAGTTAGCCCTGACATCTCTGAAGTTTACAACGGTTGCGCTGGCGATGGCTATTCCTTCACTGCTCCTGACGGGACTGTTTACAATGAAGGCAACCCTTCCGGAAACGAATTACTACAAGATGCTAATGGTTGTAATTACAACTTAGACGTTAACTTAACTTTCAATGCCACTACTCCTGACATTAGTGAAACATACAACGGTTGCGCTGGCGATGCTTATTCCTTCACTGCTCCTGATGGGACTATTTACAATGAAAGTAATCAGACTGGCAACGAAGTATTGCAAGACGCAAATGGCTGTAATTACAACTTAGATATCAACTTAATTTTCACCACATTACCTACTGCTAATATCGCCTCAGCATCTGCTTGTGATGAAGGCGGTAATCAAGCAAGCTTCGATCTTACTACTTTAGACAATACAGTAAGTGGTGGAATTGGAACAGTCAACTGGTACTCAGATGACATGGGACAATTCCAAATCGGAAATCCAACGATCTTTGTAACAGGTAGCACCTCTGTTTACGCAACTGTTTCTAATGCGCTTTGCGAATCATTACCTGTTGAGATTATTTTAATCGTTAATGAAAATCCTTCATTTACTAACTTGACGGATGATTGTTTACCCTCCAATACAATGTATGTTGTTACATTTGAAATAACAGATGGGACTGCACCATATACGGTATCAGGAGATCCTGGGACATTGACTGGGACCACCTTCATCAGTGATCCAATTACAATTGGTGATTCATACACATTCTCAATAACAGATGCTAATGGTTGTGGTCCAATAGAAGTTACTGGTTCTAATCTACAATGCGATTGTGCTTCTGAAGCAGGAACAATGGACGGTGAGCTCATCGAGCAATGTGGTGGCGGCATTATTACCGCTGAGCATTTAGGTGGTGAATTTCTCGAAGGTGACGATATCCTATTATTTATTTTACATGACAATCCTGGCAATACTCCTGGTTTTATTTATGCAACAAATGGAACACCAGAATTTGATCTAGATGTAATTCCTGGTTTAATGCCAAATACAACTTATTACATTTCTGCCGTAGTTGGAAATGATAACGGCACAGGCGATATAGACTTAACGGATGTTTGCTTATCTGTATCTCAAGGAACGCCATTTATAATCTATGCGATTCCAAACGCAGATATTTCTGCCACAAGTGGGACGATTTGTGGAGGCGACAACTGTCTTAATTTTTTCATTCTCCTCGGAGGATCTGCTCCTGTCAATTTGGAATATACCATTGATCACCCAGTTGATGGCATTCAAAGTTTTTCCATTTCCACTAGCGAAACTATATATACCATTCCCGTTTGTAGTAACGGACTTCAAGATGGTGTTATTACCATTACATTGGATAGTGTTTCAGACACAAACTGCCCTGGTTTTATTTATAATACTTTAGGAACGGTAACCGTTATACCAACAAACAGCAGCACCTTTATTGGCCCGCTATGCAACGGTCAAGAAATAGATATAAATGGTACGATTTACAACGAAGCAAATCCAACTGGCGTTGAAACATTCATAGGTGGAGCATTCAATGGCTGTGATTCAATTGTAACGGTTAACTTACAATTTACTGATTCAGTAAGTGGTGAAGAACTTTACACGGGTTGTGAAGGCGATGGATATTCAGTTGACGTGAATGGAAATACCTACAACGAAACAAGCCCAAACGGAACTGAAACATTGATGAGTTCTGCTGGCTGTGATTCTATCGTTACCATTGACTTAGATTTCCTTTTAGAAGCAACAGGGAGCGAACTTTATATTGGCTGCGAAAACGATGGATATAGTGTTATGGTCAATGGCAATACCTACAACGAAACAAGTCCTAGCGGAACTGAAACAATTCCATCTGTAAATGGATGTGATTCTATTATCACCATTAATCTAATTTTCAATACCATTGCTTTTGGTAATGAAGATTACGAAGGATGTGAAGGAGATGGCTATTCAGTTATTGTAAATGGTAATACTTACGATGAAGCTACCTCTACTGGAGTTGAAACATTAATGACTCCTGCTGGATGTGATAGTACTGTGATTGTCAACTTGGTTTTCAACGAAGCCTCTACTGGCGAAGAACTTCATGAAGGATGTATCGGTGATGGATATAGCATTGTGGTAAACGGAAATACTTATGACGAAGCAAGTCCAAACGGAACTGAAGTTATTCCCAATGCAATGGGCTGTGATTCAACAATAACAATCGATCTTAATTTTGGAAATTCTGTAAATGGTGATGAATTATATAATGGTTGTGTCGGCGATGGATATAGCGTTGTGGTAAACGGAAACACTTATGACGAAGCAAGTCCAATTGGTATGGAGACTTTAGTCAGTGGTGGTGGTTGCGACTCAATCGTAAGTATTAATTTAGTTTTCAATACTGAGCTCACTGGTGAGGAAGTTTACCAAGGTTGTGAAAGTGATGGTTATTCAGTTATTGTAAATGGTAATACTTACAATGAAGCGACCCCGACTGGATCAGAAATACTTCCAAGTTCACTCGGTTGTGATTCAATTGTAACAATTACTTTAGTTTTCAATAGTAACGTCACTGGTCAGGAGTTACACAACGGTTGTACAGGTGATGGCTATGCCGTGCTGGTAAATGGAAATATATACAACGAAGCAAGTCCTAATGGAATAGAAATTTTAATGAGTGATGTAGGTTGCGATTCAATTGTAACTATCGATCTTGACTTCAACAATTCGATATCTGG
The DNA here is from genome assembly GCA_937921775.1 of uncultured Saprospiraceae bacterium. Taxonomy (GTDB): domain Bacteria; phylum Bacteroidota; class Bacteroidia; order Chitinophagales; family Saprospiraceae; genus CALGLS01. Next base: position 10,035 of record CAKZUK010000112.1, on the reverse strand, counting down.
TAACGAAACTTATTCGGGCTGTATTGGCGATGGATATAGCGTTGTGGTAAATGGAAACACTTACGACGAAACAACACCAACCGGAATGGAAACCATTCCTAGTAGTAGTGGCTGCGATTCCATTGTGACCATTACATTGGAATTCAATGATGTCTTGTCAGCTAGTGAAACGTATACTGGTTGCTCTGGTGATGGTTACAGCGTTATGGTAAATGGCAACTTATATAATGAAATAACTCCTGATGGTGTTGAGACAATTATCAACCCCGGTGGATGTAACAGCATAGTCGTCATAGACCTAATATTCAATACAACGAGTACAGGCGATGAAGTTTATGATGGTTGTTTTGGTGATGGTTATAGCGTTGTCGTAAATGGAAATATCTATAACGAAACAACACCTAATGGAATTGAAATCATGCCAAACTCCATGGGATGTGATTCAACGATTATCATTGATTTAAACTTTAGCAATTCTGTTGCTGGAAGCGAATTATACAACGGATGTATTGGTGATGGGTACAGCGTCGTTGTCAATGGAAATACCTATGACGAAGGCACTCCTACTGGTCAGGAAACGATACCAAGCACTGGTGGCTGCGACTCTATCGTTACGATCAACCTAGCGTTCAATATTTCTTTATCAGGGTCAGAACTTTATGAAGGTTGCACAGGTGACACTTACAGCGTCGGTGTCAACGGAAATACCTATAACGAAACTAGTCCAACAGGAATGGAAATCATTCCAAGTTCGATTGGTTGTGATTCTATCGTCACTATTAACCTTGTATTTAATGCGCCGAGTTTTGGAGCTGTCAATTATGACGGTTGTGAAAGTGATGGATTTGCCGTTTTAGTAAATGGAACAATTTACAACGAAGGTAATCCTGATGGTTCTGAAGTTATCTTAAATGCTGCTGGATGTGATTCTACAATACTGGTTGATCTTAATTTCGGAATGGCAGTTACTGCTGATGAAGTCTATCAAGGCTGTGAAAATGATGGGTACTCTGTCATGGTCGGTGGTACAATTTATAATGAAGCTAATCCAACTGGAACGGAAACTTTGATGAGCGATATTGGATGTGATTCCATTGTGACTATTGACCTATCATTTAGCGATGCGATTCAGATGAATGAAACTTATACTGGATGTGAAAACGATGGTTACTCTGTCACTGTAAATGGTAACATTTACAATGAAACCAACGCAACAGGAATAGAGAGCATGCTTAGTACTACAGGTTGTGATTCTATCGTTTCAATTAGCTTAACTTTCAATACAGCAAGTAACGAATCGATTGCATACAACGGATGTATCGGCGATGGCTATTCTGTTACCGTAAACGGTACCATTTACAATGAAGCTAATCCGGATGGAATGGAAACTATTATTGGAGGTAACCACCTTGGATGTGATTCTATTGTTAATATTGATTTAGCTTACAACATAGAAGTTACCAATAGTATAATAGAAACCATTTGTGATGCAGACATTATCCTTGTGAATGGAACTATCTATGGATTAAACAATCCTATGGGTGTAGAAACGATAATTGGAGGATCTGCCGGAGGTTGTGATAGTGTCATTACCGTTGACCTAAGTTTCCACCCGCAAGTATTGGCTTCATTGAGCCAGGATGTATTTATTTGTCCGGGAGACTCTGTTCCTATATCATTTATATTTGAAGGAGGAACAACTTACGATGTCATATTCAACAATGGAACTACGAACATTCCATTAAATGGTATTTCGAATGGCTACACCGTAATGGTGAGTCCAACAAATACAACAACTTACACTTTAACCAGTGTTGATGCGATTGGTATTCCCTGCGACCCACAACTGCCAAGCAGCTCTGTTACAATTGAAGTAAGCAACATTGGAATTTCCGCTCAAGTAGATTCTAACTTTGGTGGATTCAGTGTTGGCTGTAATGGTAGTAATGATGGAATTGCCAGTGCCAATCCCATTAATGGAAATGCACCATATACCTACCAGTGGAGCAATGGCGCCAGCGGTTCTTCTACTAATGGTCTTAGTGCCGGAGTAGTTAGTGTGACAATTACTGATGCAATAGGCTGTACCGCTGAGACACAGTTGGTATTAACTGAACCAAGTAATATTCAAGCGAGTTTAAGTGCTGAATCCCCAAGTTGTTTTGGTGAAGATGATGGTTGGATTACTATTGACACCGTGCTAGGTGGTGGAGGAACTTATGCATTCTCTTTAGATGGCCAATCTTATCAGTCTATCACCGGATATCCGATTACGATACCGTTTGTGGAAGCGGGTAATTTTGAGCTTTACTTTCAGGATATGAATGATTGTATCAACAGTGTTTCAATTAATGTAACCGAGCCACAACAACCAGCCTTAATACTTGGTGATGATGTAGAGATCATACTTGGTGATAGTGTTGAATTAAATGGACTTACAAATATTTCAGTGGATGAATACAATTGGAATACGACGCTATTTATGAGTTGTGACACTTGCTATAACACATTTACTAGTCCAACAGAAACAATCAATTATTCATTAACAGTAATTGACACTTTTGGTTGTTCTGCAACGGATGAAATCACAATTTCTGTGTTGAAGCCTCGAGCAGTGTTTATTCCTAATGCCTTCAGCCCGAATGGTGATGGCATCAATGATGTTTTCTTTATCAATGCCGGACAAGAAGTACAACAGGTTAACACTTTAAGAGTATTTGATCGTTGGGGTGAGATTGTTTTCACTCTAAATGAATTTCAGCCAAACGATCCACGCATGGGCTGGGAAGGCATCTTCAAGGGCAAACGACTAAACCCTGGTGTATTTGTTTTCATTGCTGAAATAGAATTTATTGACGGGCATGTGGAGATGTATCAGGGTGATATTACCTTGATGAAATAATAACCTTCACTTTCTGCACTAAATTAAAACTAAAATAATTTTTAGTCACAGATTCCTATACCCTGGCCTGACAACTACTAGCCATTTGTTCCGGACAAAGCATAATTCGCAATGCATTCCGTCTTCAAAATACTCAAATCCGGTATTTAACTACAATCCCCTGTGATTTATCCCAAATTTATCTCTCATTCCTATTAAAAAATTGCCAATTATACTTATATTTGATTGCATGTCACATTAAGCAATTTTTTATTACAATTTTCATCTACCTTAATTAGAACCATAACTATCCTATATCCAAAGTTATAAGATTAAGGTTTTGTAAAAAAATCTTTTTTAGCCTAATAAATCAACCAATACAAGAAGTCCCTTTTGCGAAAGCAGAAGAGTAGGCTCTATATGGTTTATTAGCCCTAGGCTAAAATTCAAGAAACACTTCGAAACACAATAATTATTCTCCCATCGAACAGACTAGTCTGACACCCTGGCTAGCCTCTATACATATATTACCCATTCAAGCAAAAACGAAAGAAATGAAACTTACTTACTACCCTTTTATTACCCTTTTATTATTGAGTAGTTTAACGAAATTATTTAGATTTTTCCTTTTGGTGGTTTTGAAAAATCACCATACTAATTCCCTATTGGTCAATCGTTTAGGAAATTATTTCAAAACCGGAAAAATCCAAATAATTTGGCCCTGTTACTTAGAAACAAGTAAACTCTCCTTTGCCCTACCAACAATTCCTGGTTGTGCCTCAACTACTCCATTAACTCAAAATACAAATTGTGTAATGACTAGTGATGTTAGTGGTGCCACTCAATCAATGACCAGTTGTTTAGAAACTACCAGCGATATTGTTTGGTATTCTTTTACCCCACTACTACCGACCTAATCATTTAGGAAACTAGATCATTTTTTTGATACGATAATAGAGCTGTTTTGCAGCGACAGTTGTATTGATTTAAATACTGAAAATAACTAAATAATTAGACCTTAATTATCCCTATTTAAACAAATAACACGGTGATCATGAATAAATATTTACTCTCTTTCCTCGTTTTAATTTCTTTTACCATTATTAATAATGTTTACGGCCAAGGAGCTGATTGCACAAATGCTGAACCATTTTGCTCTGACAATGGAGCTACTTTTCCTGCGGGAGTAGACAATGGCGACTTCCAACCTGCTGGCAACGATTATGATTGTTTAATTTCTCAACCTAATGCAGCATGGTATTATTTAGAGGTCTCCTCTGGTGGTGATTTAAATATCGATCTGGTTTCCAACCCTGCTGAGGATATAGATTTTGCACTTTGGGGGCCCTTCTCTGATGTTAATTCTGCAACTAATTCTTGTGGTTCATTACCTACTCCTATTGACTGCAGCTTTTCTATAGCCACCGCTGAACAGGTTAACATTACCGGAGCTTCTGCAGGCGAAGTTTATTTACTTCTGATTACAAACTACTCCAATAACCCAACAGAGATTTCTGCGGACCTCACAGCTAATAGTACTGGGTCAACAGATTGTAACATAATCACCTGTGCTGCTGATGCTGGTACCGTAACCGCCACAACCACAGGAGGAGGTAGCGGCACGGATCTTATTGTCTGTGATGGTGAGTCTGCTTCTTTGATTTCAAATGACGATTATATTTTGCCCCCAGCCTTTCCCGGAGAAGAATCGGAACTAATGTATGCCATATACAATTGTGCACCTCCTGCCAGTCCCAATCCCCCAAATGACGCTGGCTGCTTTAGTGGATTGTATTGGACTTCTGAAGATTTCGATGCTGCTAACGCAGGAGCCTTTGCTGAAAATAATGGTGGATTTCCACAAGCATGGATTGACATAGGTGTAAGCGGAACAAACGGTACTATATGGCTCGTACCAATCACAATGGATGATAGTGATAACGCAGGAAATCCCAATGGGTTGATTAATCTGGATCAGGATGGAGATAATTGCTGGGATGCAGGTGAAACTATTTCTATTAGTTTTCCTGAAATTCCTTCTGTCCAAATCACTCCAGATTGCAATCCTGTAAACGGCTCTGGATCTATTGACATTTTAGTCAACGGATTGGGATCGTACACAATAAATATGACCGGTGCTGGAAATGTACAAGGTAACCCAGGTAATGTTACAGATGGTGACATTTTTACAATAAATAGTTTAAACAATGGTGACGTCTGGTCTTTTACCCTTGATGCAGGTGGATGTGCTACTCCATTTAGTGGCACTTTCGTATGTGATGATGGCATTTGTTTGGTTGACGGTGGAATTACTTCTGACCCTCCTGCCTCTTCTTTCCCTGGAGGGCTCTACCCCCCTAATACCACTGTTACATTTTGTGTAGACATCGGACAATACAACCAATCGAATGTTAATTTCCTACATGGCATTGTTCCTACATTTGGGAATGGATGGACCAACCCACAAGAAGTTTCAACTCCCGCAACTGCTGCCAACAATGAATCTGGTTCCTATTGGGAATGGGATACTAATGGCAATACAGTAACTATTAACTCTTCAGGTGCCTTAATCCCATGGGAAGGATGGTGGTTTTATAGCGTAAATAGCCCGGGAGGCACACCTACCGATACAAATGATTCATGGGGAGATGGCTGTACTGCAATATTTTACCCTACCGATCAAACGACTTGCGAATCCACTATATTCGGTGAATGGTTACCCGGCCTAGGCTGTCATGGCAATCCATTATTTGGTGACTTGTGGGTAGGGGCAGGAACCAATGCTGACATTGTTGACCCAACTATGGACGAAGCGACTTGTATATCATTAAGTGGAGCTTGGTTTGACCCTGCCGGACCTCCAAACGAAGTAGACCAAGTCTGTATTTTTCCGACTGGAGCTTGCTATGGAAACCCTACTACTGGTATGGATTTGTCCTGGGAAGCTTGCTTCTCTCTAACTACTATTGACCAAGGCTCTTGCGAATCTGGGACGAATGATTTAACAGTTTCTGTCATTACCTATGCAGATGGAGTTACTGGAATATGGACTGACCCCGGTTGTTTAACTGATGCCCCCATTGACGCAGAACTAGAAGAGATGTGCTGTATCCCCGACCCTAATTCTTCTGTAAACGGCAATTGCGAAGGCGCTGCCATAGCATTGACAGGTACAGGAGATGGATCAGGTATTTTAACTTGGTATACTGACGCAGTAGGAGGAACTCCTGTTGGCACTGGTTCTCCTTTCGATCCAGGTAACCTTACCGCTGGCACCTATACCTATTATTTGGAAGAAGACAATAATGGCTGTACCAGCGATCGTATTTCCATTACATTCACCATAGATCCTTTACCTACTCTAAATAGTGTAAGCGGTAATCAAACGATTTGCACAAATGCCCCTGGTTCAGTTACCTTAGAAGTTGATGGCACCGATTACAACTCGATATCCTGGTCTCCCGGTGGAGGATCAGGAACCTCAATCAACGTGAGTCCGGGAGTCACTACAGCCTATACAGCCACTGCCGCTAATGGCTGTGGAATAGCTGATGTTACACTTGTAGTTTCTGTAACACCTCCTCCTTCAGCTGACATCACAGGCCTTGACGATCTTTGTGGTGATAATATTGGCGACCTAACGATTACGTTGGCCGGATCAGCTCCTTGGGACATAACCTATACTATTGACGGGGGAAGTTCTACAAATTTAATCCTCAATACCTCTGATGTTATTGATAATATGGATGGCACTTATTCCTATGTTATTTCTTCCAGTATTGTAGGAAGCTACGACATTACTAATGTATCAGACGCAACAGGATGCTCAGATGTTGGTACAGGACCAGGAATTATCGATCCTTGCTGTGTTACCCCTGTTATTGATGATCCAGGCCCTCAAACGGTTTGCGATAGTTATACTTTACCAACTATTACAGGTTCAGATTTAACAGGTAATGAAGATTATTATGATGATAGTCAGGCAAATGGTGGCAATATTCTAACAGGTCCAATTACATCTACAACTACTGTTTGGATTTATGCAGGAATTCCAGGCTGTGAAGATGAGATCAGCTTTGTAGTAACTGTGGAAATGCTTACTGGTAACATCTTCGGCCCCGACTTCCTCTGTCCTGGCGATGATGCCTTACTAGAATTTTTCTTCTCAGGTGGCACTGCTCCTTATGATATAACATTTACGGGTCCGGAAGGGACATCTACTTCGGTATCTAATGGAGGTACAGTTACTGTTACCACGCCGGGCACTTACACTTTTACAAATGCTTCTGATGCCAATGGTTGTACGATAAGTACTAATGGCGTTGTTGTAATAGACCTAGCTCCTACGACTACTTTTGACAATGTGACATTAACTTGTTCGCCTAGCACCCCAACTTGTGAAGATTGCCCCGGCAGTACGATTACGGTAACTGCTGATGGCACTAATATTCCTGGTGGGAGCACTATTGAATGGTTTTATGATATCAATCCTGCCTTTGATCCTTGTTCAGGTGGGGGGATTTCTATGGGTACTACTATAATTCCATTAGTCGCTCCTTGCTCTCCCTGCCCCGAAATTTTGGGGATTATGCTTGATGCATGCGGAGGAACCGGGGAAGCCAATAATGAATTTGTAATTTTGCATTCTGGAAGTGGTTTCAATACCGATGATTTCTCATTTGACTATGATGATGCAAACAATAATTTTAGCACAGAAAATGATGATCTCGGTGGAGGTTGCAACCTTCAAACACCCTCTGGAACTTTGATGTCAAATTTACAAGCTTCTGCAAATTGCGACAATACAAATGTAATTGCAGCAGGTCCTGGCACAAACATTCCCGAAAATGCAATTGTATTGTTTTTTACCTCTGGCTCAGCAAATGAACCATACGATATCGACACTTATTGCCAAGGAGGAGAAAATATTTATGTAATGCAAAGCGCTTGCAACAGAACCATAGGCTCTTTTTCAAACCCCAGCGCTTCAAGCTGTGGAAATGGTAACCCAGGCGATAGAACACAAACGATGAGCATTAACGGGTGTGCCTGTACAGATACATGGATGTATGACAGATGTGCAATGCCTGATGCAGCTGCAACAGGAGAAGGTGTCATGTTGGTTGATGGTGGCAATAGTTATATTCAATCAGATTGTAGTACACCGTTTATACAACAGCAACCTTTTTCCAACTCAACGACCAGTGATCCACTTGATTTCGTAACTACCGCAGGAATGTGTGGTGGCGGGCCATACTTTGTTTTAGGTATTTTAACACCAGCACCTGCTTCTGCCTGTACCAATTGCTTGGTAACACCAGCTGGTGCTTCTTTTAATGTGGTAACTGATTTGAGTTTAAACTGCACTGCTACAGATCCCATGCTGACTGCTTGTAGCAGTGAGACAGATATTGATAATGCTTTTAATACATGGTTAGGCGACTTTAGTTTTAGTGATGGTTGTAACCCAACAGTTACTTCAACCGCACCAACATTACCTGCTTACAATTGTGGAGATCCTATTAATATTAGTTATGATTATACAGTAACTGATGATTGTGGAACGCCTATTTCTTGTAATGCTACTTTTACGGTGGATGCTGGTGCTGCAATAGTTCAAACTTGTGCGCCGGATCCTAACCTCGCAGCTTGTACAGACTTAACTACCATCAATTCTGAATATACTGACTGGGTGAATGGATTTACTTTTACTGGTGGCTGCTCAGGTGCTGCTGATAATGTGGCTGCTGTACCGACACTTCCTGCAGGACTTGCTTGTGGCGATGCTGTTTCTTTAAGTTTTACTTATGAAATTACTGATGCTTGTAACACGACGCCGGTTAGTTGCACTGCTACTTTTACTGTGGATCCTGGTACGGCTATTGTTCAAAATTGCGCGACAGATCCTAACCTCGTAGCTTGTACAGACTTAGCTACCATCAACACTGAATATACTAACTGGGTGAATGGATTTACTTTTACTGGTGGATGCCCTGGTGCTGCTGATAATGTGGCTGCTGTGCCTACGCTTCCGGCAGGACTCGCTTGTGGCGATGCTGTTTCTTTAAGTTTTACTTACGAAATTACCGATGTTTGCAACACGACGCCGGTTAGTTGTACTGCTACTTTTACTGTTACTGCTGGTACGGCTATTGTTCAAAATTGCGCGACAGATCCTAACCTCGTAGCTTGTACAGACTTAGCTACCATCAACACTGAATATACTGACTGGGTGAATGGATTTACTTTTACCGGTGGATGCCCAGGCGCTGCTGATAATGTGGCTGCTGTACCGACGCTTCCGGCTGGACTCGCTTGTGGTGATGCTGTTTCTTTAAGTTTTACTTATGAAATTACTGATGCTTGTAACACGACGCCGATTAGTTGTACTGCTACTTTTACTGTTACTGCTGGTACGGCTATTGTTCAAAATTGTGCACCGGATCCTAACCTCGTAGCTTGTACAGACTTAACTACAATCAACACTGAATATACTAACTGGGTGAATGGATTTACTTTTACTGGTGGATGCCCTGGTGCTGCTGATAATGTGGCTGCTGTGCCGACACTTCCTGCTGGACTCGCTTGTGGTGATGCTGTTTCTTTAAGTTTTACTTATGAAATTACCGATGCTTGTAACACGACGCCGGTTAGTTGTACTGCTACTTTTACTGTTACTGCTGGTACGGCTATTGTTCAAAATTGCGCGACAGATCCTAACCTCGCAGCTTGTACAGACTTAGCTACCATCAATTCTGAATATACTGACTGGGTGAATGGATTTACTTTTACCGGTGGATGCCCAGGCGCTGCGGATAATCTGGCTGCTGTACCTACGCTTCCGGCTGGACTCGCTTGTGGCGATGCTGTTTCTCTAAGTTTTACTTATGAAAGTACCGATGCTTGTAACACGACGCCGGTTAGTTGTACTGCTACTTTTACCGTTGTCGCTGGTACGGCTATTGTTCAAAATTGTGCGCCGGATCCTAATCTCGCAGCTTGTACAGACTTAGCTACCATCAACACTGAATATACTAACTGGGTGAATGGATTTACTTTTACCGGTGGCTGCCCAGGCGCTGCTGATAATGTGGCTACTGTACCGACACTTCCTGCTGGACTCGCTTGTGGTGATGCTGTTTCTTTAAGTTTTA
>CAKZUK010000111.1 GCA_937921775.1 uncultured Saprospiraceae bacterium | reverse complement strand
CAAGTTCCTAAAAATAGTAAAAATGATGATGTTTAAAGGGGAATTGGTGGTTTTTATCTGATTGCGTTTAAGAATTCAGACTTCTTTTTTTGATTTTCATTTATGGAATTTTTGGTGTTTTTGACTCTTATTAGTGTGGACTATTTTTTTAAACACTGAAAATTGGCCTATTATGCCTCAATCATTATCTAAAATTTATGCTCATATCATTTTTTCAACCAAACATCGTATCCCGCTTATTGATGACGAAATTGGAGAATCTCTTTTTCGATACCTGGGGTCTGTTTGCCAAGCTTTCGAATGCTATCCGATTCAAGTTGGTGGCTATATGGATCATGTCCATATCTTATGTCGATTATCTCCTAAGGTTTCACAATCGAAATTATTGGCTGAAATAAAACGACAATCTTCTAAATGGGCAAAAACTCAAGGAGAAAAATACAGCAGCTTTTATTGGCAGGATGGATATAGCGCCTTTTCTGTTAACCCAGAAAGAAAAGAATTCGTTGCTAATTATATAAAAAACCAAAAGCAACATCATCAGGAAAATTCTTATAGAAGTGAAGTTCTGACATTCTTGAATAAGAATAAAGTAGCATATGATTTGAAATATCTTTGGGATTGAATGAACTCTAACTTTCGTTGTAGGACGGATGTATTATTCAGCGTAGGGCGGATGCCCTACTCCATTGGTATAACCCTTTCAGGGTAATACCCGGGTAATACCTCTAGAGTGGGGGCATCCGCTCCATGAACAAATATCAAACGAATCAAAGAGAATCAAAAAAAAACATTAATTTAGCCACCTAACAGACGAGGGGAACGAAAAGAAGAAACAATGAACTTAACAACAGCCAAAGCGGCTTTAAAGAAAACATTTGGATACGATGAATTTCGCCCAATGCAGGCCGATATCATCCAATCCATTTACGATAAGAAGGACACCGTAGTACTCATGCCCACTGGTGGTGGGAAATCACTTTGCTTTCAGGTACCTGCCATCACTATGGAAGGTATGTGTATCGTTGTCTCCCCACTTATTTCATTGATGAAGGATCAAGTGGAGGCACTCAATGATAATGGTGTAGATGCCGTATTCCTCAATAGCTCACAATCTACTGAAGAACAACAGCATATTGAAGAGGAAATATATCAAGGTAGAATCAAACTACTTTATGTTTCTCCGGAGAAAATGCTCTCCACTCAATTTTTACAAATACTTAAGCAAGCAACGATCAATCTATTTGCTATTGATGAGGCGCATTGTATTTCTGCATGGGGCCACGACTTCCGACCGGAATATACAAAGATGCGATTTCTGAAAAACCAGTTTGCGAATATTCCTGTGGTCGCCTTAACAGCTACTGCGGATAAGATTACTCGAAAAGATATTGTTGATCAACTTGGCTTAGCTGAACCAAATGTTTTCATCTCCTCTTTTGATCGCCCGAATATTAGTTTGGATGTACGACCTGGACAAAAACGGATCGAGCAAATCCTAGAGTTTATAAATCAACGACGTAAGCAGGCGGGAATTATCTATTGCCTGAGTCGGAAAAACACGGAAGATGTTTGTCGCAAATTGTTGGCCAAAGGAATGAAAGCAGGCTTCTACCATGCTGGTATGAATGCGAAGGAAAGGGATCGGGTACAAACTGATTTTTTGAATGATAATCTCAACGTAGTTTGTGCAACGGTGGCATTCGGAATGGGGATTGACAAAAGTAATGTACGTTGGGTGATTCACTACAACTTGCCCAAAAATATGGAAGGTTACTATCAGGAAATCGGTAGAGCCGGACGTGATGGCGCCAAGGCAGAGGCTGTACTCTTCTATAGTTTCCGTGATGTAACCGTACTTCGAGAAATACTCTCGAAAAACGAAAGTAAAAATGCTGAGATTCAATTATCAAAACTAGATCGCATCCAACAGTTTGCAGATGCGCACATTTGTAGACGTAAAATACTACTTAGTTATTTTGGCGAAAGCCTGGATAAAGATTGTGGCAATTGTGATGTATGCAAAAATCCACCACAACATTTTGATGGAACGGTCATTTGCCAAAAGGCATTGTCTGCCATTTATCGAACGAGAGAACGTGTAGGAATGGGCTTACTGATTGATATCCTTCGTGGGTCACGCCGACGCGAGATTCTTCAAAATGGCTTTGATCAAATTAAAACCTATGGAGCTGGTGGTGATATTACTTCTTATGATTGGCAACTCCTCCTCTTGCAAATGTTGAATAGTGGTCTCATAGAAATTGCTTACGACTACCATAATGTACTACGAATTACGGAAGCGGGTAAAGCCGTTTTGTTTGACAATAAAAAAATGCAACTCGTCAAAATGACTTCGGTCAAAGAACGTCAGCAAAAAGCAAAAACAAAAGTCAAAGTTCAAAGCAAACGAGAGCGCGTGCGCGATGAGTTGTTTGAAGTACTTCGACAACTTCGAAAGGACTTGGCGCGAAAGCGTGGGGTGCCTCCTTACATTATTTTTTCAGATGCTACGCTCGAGGAGATGGCAGCAGAACGACCGGTGACAGAGTTTGATATGCATCGAATATCGGGTGTTGGTGAAAAGAAGTTTGCCCAATATGGTGAAGACTTCATCAATGCAATTTTAGGATTTATTGGTACGCAAAGTCAAAGTGGTACAAAGGTAAAAGGTGATTCACAAGTTTTGACTTTACAACTTTACAATCGTGGATTTACACCAGACCAAATATCTATTGAACGTGATATTCAGCTTGGTACTGTTTACAATCATTTGACGGAGCTTTATGCTCGAGGGCAAAAGATCGATTGGAAAAAACTGATTTCTAAAAAGGAATTGGATCTTACTATTCAGCAATTAGAGCGTAGTGGTGAGCCCTTTCGTTTGAAAGAATTGCATGAGGCCTTGGAGGGAAAAATTAGTTATGATCGAATTAAGTTTGCGATTGCTTATTACCACAAGGTCGTGGCGGGGTGAGGAAGTGGGAAGCTTCCTGTTGACCTAGGAGCCCGCTAAGGTAAAAATACCTTAGCGGGCTTTTGCTTTAGAAGAAAACCTCGGCCTTTTCTCTACAACACCATAAGCCGAAACTTCAGTCCGAGTGATTGGTAAGAACTACTCCCTCCTTGGTAAAGGAGAAAGTCAACCGCTGGTTCTATACTCATTTGGTAATCCTTATTAATTAGAAATGAATAACCAATGCCTGTGTTCACGCTGAGGCTTATTTCCCCAATACTACTTTCACTAGCTCGATGTTCGACTATTGCATTGTCTATTTTATACAAGAAATTCTTATCTCTTGGATTGCGGGATAGAAAATAATCCGTAGCAAAACCAAGTCGAAGGTAGCAGCCTGTATCAGTGCTTGGGTGATGCGCTAATGCAATCCGAACATTTAATGGTATTGATAAATAATTAAAACTGACTTTAATCGTTTCTTTTTCCCCTTCTAACATACTAAAGGGAATAGTAGCAATTTGATCGAGATATACTCTGTCAAAGCTTTGAGTTACCCCTCTGTTTACATATTTGAGCCCACTTTCTAATGAAAATCGTTCATTCAATTGGTAAGCCAACACAATACCAATAGAAGCGGATAGCTTGGGTTCTAAATGTTTGGAATCTGAATAATCGGAGATAAAATTAGGGAATACATCTACACCAACATTGAAAGACTTCGCTTGTGCGAATAGCAAGCTACTGAACAAACAAAAGGCAAATAATAGAATACCTATTTTTGTTTTCATAATGACCTTTTATCTCATCAAAAAAACTGCACTTTACAAGATCATAAGGCGCAACTTAATACCTGCCGAATTGTAATTGAAGTTATTACCTTTGTGATATAAGCGATAAAACATATAGTCGAAGGCAGGCTCTATACTGAGTTGATAATTATTTTCTATGAGGAAAGAATAACCTACTCCGTAGTTTAGGTTTAGATGTGTTTTGCGAATGTCTTCATTGTTATCAAACGCTCCTTCCCTCTTTTCTCCTTCGTTGTCTGTATACTTATAATTCGACTTACTCGACAGATAAAAATCGGCAGATACACCAAAGCGAATATACCAACCCTTATTACAATCATTTCCTAGTGCTAAACGGACGTTAAGCGGAACGGACAAATAATTATAATTATCTACAGATGTCAGGGTATTAGTAGGCCCACCATAAGGAAGTAAAAGAAAACCATCATTGCGATAGTTGTAATTGTTTCCTGTTCCCTTATGGCCTCTGTTGACATATTTCAAACCACTTTCAAATGACCATTTGTTACTTAATTGATAACTTAGTACAACTCCAAATGCGATAGAAGGCTTCTTTTCCCTAGAATTACTTCCACTATTGTAACCATAATAGTAATCATCAATGTAAACATTCTGATCTCCCCCCAAAGAAAACGAATAGTTCGGGATAAAATCAATACCTACATTGAAGGTTTTTGGCTGTGCGAATAGTGTACTTGTACACACAAAAAATGCAAAAAAGGGAATTAGTATTTTTGTTTTCATGATGCTTTTTTTCAATAAAATTATTCAATTACAAAACCATGAAGCGAGTTGTTAGTCCGTAGGAGTAATACGAACTTTTCCACGCTGCATCTTTTACAATATTAAATGGCATATATTCAAATGAAGGTCCTACACTAACTTGAAATTTATTTTTTAGCAAAAAAGTATATCCTAAGCCCAAATTAATATTGAAATTTACTGTGCGGGCATTATCCAAGATATTTTTCTCATTTACAACTTCTTTTTCACCATCCCTTTCTTTAATTATTTTGGCACGATCGAACCAATAAAAAGCTGGTGCGATACCACCTTGTACATACCATCCTTCATCTAAGCTTTCGCCAAATGCGTATCTCACATTTAGAGGTATAGATAGAATGTAATAATTGTACTTTATAACAAAGGCATCCGCTAGTTCAGAGACGAATACATCAGGGTCAAAACCACCATTACCATCATGTTGAAGTCCCCATCTAAGGTCCCCTGAATTTTGCTTAACCTGATACCCTTTATTCAATAAAGTAAACCCACTAACTAATGACAATTTTGGCTGAACACGATAAGTCATCACTAATCCAAAAGAAGCATTTAAATTAGGACGCTCAACATCACTAAGCACTTCATTATCGACCATACGATCGGCAAAATTAGTATATACTTCAAAGCCAAAATTAACTTTACTAGATTGTGCAAAACATGTGATTGAGATAAAAAGAAAGGCTAGTGTTAAGTAGTTGGTGTTTGATTTCATAAACGGAGTCTTGTAAATAAAAAATGGTGATAAAATTTTCGTACACCTAAGTATACGAAAATTTTATCACCACCGTTGGTTGAATATTTGAATTTAACTTATTTTCTTTGAGCCTCAGAGGGAAATATTCCCATTTCCATTCTAACTCATATTCATATTCTACTACGTTTTACGCTTCTTTTTCTTAGCCGCTGGGAACAAAACGTTGTTCAGAATCAAACGGTAACCCGGCGAGTTCGGGTGTAAGTTCAAATCTGTTTCTGGGTCGTGCACAAAATGCTTATAATCTTCTGGATCATGGCCACCATAAAAAGTCCAAGTACCTTCACCATGGTTACCGTGCATATAGCGCACTTCATTGGCAGGTTTGTTCTCACCCAAAACCAAAACAGATGACTTCACTCGTGGTTTAATATATGCAGTGGTTTGTCCCATAAATCCTTTCACCGTGCGTGTATGACATTGCGTAAGCATAGTCGGAACAGGATCCCATTTAGCAGAAAAATCAAACAAGGTAAAATAGTCTGTATCTGGTGATACCTTACGACCTGTCACCACCCCATGATCAATATTCGAATATTCATAAACCAGTGGCGACTTAATCAGTTCATAATCTTCAAAAGCAAAAGACTTTGAAAAATCTAACTTGCTTTGTGCCTGAGGATCAGGTCCATCGCCATCATACATATGATCACAGATATCAACACCGTCTGCGGCCAATGCAATATCGTAAGTATCCGTAGCCGAACACATGGCAAACATAAATCCACCGCCGCCAACATAATTTTTGATTGTTTTGACTACTGCTAGTTTTAATTGAGAAACTTTTGCAAAGCCTAATTCTTTTGCAAGCGCTTCCATCTTCCGTACACTTTCTTTGTACCATGCCTGGCTACTAAACGAACGATAAAAACGTCCATACTGCCCCGTAAAATCTTCGTGATGCAAATGCAACCAATCGTACTCTGCCAGTTTACCATCCAAGACATCTTTATCATAAACCGTTTCATAAGGGATCTCTGCATAAGTTAGGACTAAGGTAACTGCGTCATCCCAAGGTTGCACCTTCTCCCCTTTCGCATTCACATCAGGCGTGTATACCGCAATCTTGGGAGGCACCTCCAATTTGATTGCATCCTTATTTACTTCAGGATCTGCTATATCCGTAATGATCTTGTTAAATTGTGCATCAGGAATAATTGAAAAACTTACATCTCGAGTTTTACATTCTTTCTCAAATGCGACATTATGCCGAAAGGCAAAACTTCCTCCTCTGTAGTTCAACAACCACCAAGCTTCCACCTCACTACTCAATACCCAATAGGTAATGCCATAAGCCTTGAGATGATTTTTTTGATCCTCATCCATCGGAATCAGTATATAGGCGGCTCTTACTTGCGAACAGATCGCCATAAATATGAGTAGAGTAAATATTAACTTCTTCATTTTTTGTTCTATTTATTTTAGTTCTTTGACAAATCCCGCGGTAGAGAACCCAATGTTAAAATAAAATCAACGTTCCTTTTGGTCACTTTTGATTTCATTTTAAAATTGGCCACGGGAATTCCCAAAGAACGTTTATTTTTTTGCACTTTCTAATTGGTAAACTTAATTTGCTTAGCAAAGTTACAAATATTTTTGTCTCAACTAAGTAATCGAGGTAGATCGGCCTTCGCTTTTAATATTTAGCTGAAGCTAAATATTAAAGAAACTCTGTGGCCTCTACATATACCTACTGCCGAAGGAAACTATGCATCTATGCATTTCAAAATTTCGTTAGTGGGAAACTCGGTTTTTAGATCTCAGCAGCAATCACTGGGCGTACGGCCGAAGTGTACGACTCTTCGAGCCGCACAGACTTACTGATCTTTAGGGCGTATAATTCATTGAAGCTGCGTAAAAAAAGACATTCTAATTCCCATTCATCACGTTTTCCGCTTCTTCTTCTTAGCCGCTGGAAATAAGATATTATTCAATATAACTCGATAGCCCGGTGAATTAGGATGTAGGTTCAAATCCGTTTCAGGGTCGTGAACAAAATGTCGGTAATCTTCCGGATCATGGCCACCGTAAAACGTCCAGGTGCCCTCTCCATGATTTCCGTGCATATAACGCACTTCATTACCCGGTTTGTTTTCACCTAGTATGAGAACAGAAGACTTGATGTATTGTTTTTTGAAAGCCGTTGTTTGTCCCATAAAACCTTTTACCGTTTTGGTATGGCACTGGGTAAGCATGGTTGGGACTGGATCCCACTTAGCAGAAAAGTCAAAGAGTGTAAAGTAATCGGTATCAGCCGAAATGTTGCGGCCCATACCATGGTCAATAGTAGAGTACTCATAAACCAAAGGTGACTTGATCAAACCAAAATTTTCGAAGGCAAATGTTTTTGAAAAATCGAGTTTTTCATCTGCCTTTGGATCGGCAGCATCACCATCATATATCTGATCACAGATATCAATACCCTCTGCTGCTAAAGCAATGTCGTAGGTATCGGTAGCAGAACACATCGCAAACATAAATCCACCACCTCCAACGTAATTTTTTATTTCTTTTACCACAGCTAGTTTGAGTTGCGATACTTTATCAAAACCTAATCGCCCCGCCATCGCTTCCATCTTTTTAACGTGATTTTTATACCAAGCTTGACTGCTGTATGTACGATAAAAACGACCATACTGTCCCGTAAAATCTTCATGATGCAAATGCAACCAATCATACTCAGCTAATCTTCCATCTAGCACATCTTTATCATAAACCGTTTCATAAGGAATTTCGGCATAAGACAAGACCATGGTGACGGCATCATCCCAAGGTTGTATTTCCTCACCTTTGGCGTTTACCGTTGGGGTATAAACTGCAATTTTAGGTGGAACTTCCAATTTCATGGCTTCCATATTGACCTCAGGATCAGAAATATCTAGTAATATTTTATTGAATTGTGCATCGGGAATAACAGAGAAGCTAACATCTCGAGTTAGACATTCTTTTTCAAATGCAGCATTGTGACGAAAGGCAAAGCTGCCTCCTTCATAATTGAGTAACCACCAGGCTTCAACATCATTGTTTAGAACCCAGTAGGTAATACCGTATGCTTTGAGATGATTTTTTTGGCCCTCATCCATTGAGATGAGGATGTATGCAGCGTTTGCCTGAAGGCAGATTGCCATCAAAATTAGGAATGAACAAACCAGTTTTTTCATATTTCGTGTTTTTCCAAATCTGTGAGACTATATTTAGCATGAGCTTTTTCCGCTTTAACCGGAATACGCTTAGGTTTGAGAATTAAGGTTTATTAAACTTAATTCTCCCCAGAGCTATATAGAATCATAGAACTCTGGATCAACCACGTCTCTTATCAGAACGTCGAACTTCGACTTTTCGTTTAACTGGTTTCTTAAATTTCGAATTCACTTCGTTAATATAGCTTTGAATACGCTCTAAACCCATAATGACACGACGTTGGTCAACACTTTCAGGTTTTCTCAAAGCAAATGGCTCAAATCGCTCCGTGATCTCATTATACTCAACTTGAGTACCATAGATTTGAGCCTTACCTTGATTGACGCGAATTCTATCGGCGAGAAAAGCATAATCTGCTGTAGAAATGTCGTTTTCCTCCAATTCTTCATGCATTGCCTTCAAAATTTGAGTTTGGAACTCAGTGTCTTCATTAGAATTGAGCACCACCAACCAAAATTTATGTGCATTCTCTGCTCCGACTTTACTATTGGTTGGTAACCTATAATTATTAAACAAGTCCTTTGCTTCACGCAAATTAATCGCATCCACACCTTTCACAAGTTGCTCATTATCAAGCGCATTGGATTTATCCCAACCTTGACTGATATATACCGACGCAGATTCCGTTCGATATTGTGAATAACGGCTATACATTTCCGTGATCTTACTTTTCATGATCTCTATCTTATCAGTATCACTACCAGATTGATCAGTTTTAGCCGATGCTTCAGCAAAAGTCGCTGAAGTCAAGCTATTTTGGCTTGTAGTAGCAGTTGTGTTATCGCTGATAGAGAAACTGTTAGAAAAGAATCCGAAGACAAAAAATAAGAATGCATTAAGTATGGTCAGGTTGTTCATTATTAGGCGTTTAATCATTAAACTTAATTATAATTTAAATAGCTTTGGGGCCAACTTTATATTAAACAACTGCATAATCAATGCCAATAAATTCAGACATGGAGTTATTGTCGCGAATTCGTTGGCACTCTGCTGTAAGTTTTCTTATTTTGCGCTGCGTTTACAGGAAGGTGGTCCAATTTGTATCAAGTCTGGGGAAACTTCCGTTAAATCAGAGGAAAAAACCATTTATTCAAAGTTTTACGCAACTTATGTGCGCAAAATTTCGTGCTTAATTTGGTTGATTTTCAATCATTTAGATCGCTTAAGGGATGCGGCCTAAATAACTGTCCGATTTGAGAGGTAAACATTTGAGCTATATTTCTCGAAAAAGCCTCGTCATAGCTCGCTATGCCTACGTTTTTTCGATCATCTAGCTCAATATTTACGATCTCAAATCCGACATTTACTTAATCCTTATCCCTAAGTAAATATTCAAAAGAATGAAGTTGTTTTAAAAAAGTGATTTGAATCAATCAGACAACTTTGGCTCTGAGAAATTATAAAGACTAGAGCCTGTTTTACACAAAAATCGAATATGGAAAATCTTACGTTTCAATATCCTACTTGGTATATCTTGTTCTGTGTTTTGCTTGGCCTTGTGGTTGCTTTCGTGCTTTACTACAAAGACAAGACCTTCAAGGATCAGGCAACTTGGCTAAAAGGCCTGATGAGCGCTATCCGCTTTTCAGCAGTTACTTTGTTGGCCATGCTGTTGCTATCTCCCCTACTCAAATCTTTGATTACCGAAATTAAAAAGCCAGTAGTTGTTTTAGCACAAGATCAATCCGAATCAATTTTGGCAGATATGGATTCGGTCCAACTGAATGCCTACAAACAATCTTTCAAAGCGCTCGGCGATGAGCTGCGTAAAGATTACGACCTAAAAGAATATGCCTTTGGCAATAAAGTACGTGAAGGAGTTGATTTTGAGTTTACCGACAAGGTTAGTAATATGTCTGAATTGCTAAAAAATCTCTATGACTTATATAGCAATCAGAATCTTGGAGCCATTGTGTTAGCTTCCGATGGAATTTACAATGAAGGGAGTAATCCGATTTATGCTGGTGCAAAACTAGCAGCTCCTATTTACACCATTGCGCTTGGAGATACGATTCCTAAAAAGGATTTGGTTTTGAAACGAGTATTCCACAACAAGATCGCTTACCTCGACGATAAGTTTAGCATACAGATTGACATCAATGCGCAAAACTGTGCAGGTGGTAATACCACTTTGAATGTTTCTTCTGTTGATAATGGAAAGACCAATGTAATTCAAAAAATTCCTATCTCGATTAAGAAGAATGATTTCTTCACCACCAAAGAAGTCATACTAGATGCTAAAAAAAGCGGTGTTCAACGCTACCGGATTTCACTTAATAAAATCCCAGGAGAGGTCACTACTGTCAACAACAATCAAGATATTTTTGTTGACATACTCGATGCTCGTCAAAAGATTTTAATTCTCGCGCATTCACCACATCCTGATTTGAGTGCAATCAAACAGATTATTTCTACTAACAAAAACTACGAAGTTACCACCAACTATATAGATGAACTAAAGGTCGATGTAGGAACCTTTGATTTTGTGATTTTACATCAATTGCCTTCTACTAGCAATGACGCTTCTGCTGTTTTGAATACCCTTTATGAAAAAAGTATTCCACGACTTTATGTGATTGGTATGCAAAGTGATATTTCTAAATTTGGAAAAATTCAACCCCTACTCGACCTAAAATCGGATGGTAGAA
Organism: uncultured Saprospiraceae bacterium; assembly: GCA_937921775.1. Classification (GTDB taxonomy): domain Bacteria; phylum Bacteroidota; class Bacteroidia; order Chitinophagales; family Saprospiraceae; genus CALGLS01. The sequence continues at coordinate 6,333 of CAKZUK010000111.1, read as the reverse complement.
ATTCTAATGATGTGCAAGCAAAAGTAGCTGCTAACTTTAGTTTATTCACTTTAGATGAGCGTATCACAAGTGAGTTGCCAAAGTTTGCTCCACTGACTGCTCCCTTTGGCGAATTTACAGATAATGCAAACACACAAGTTTTGTTATATCAGCGAATTGGAAAAATCGATACGCAATATCCTCTCCTCCTTTTTGGTGAACAAAACAACATCAAAATGGGTGTTTTATGCGCAGAAGGAATCTGGAAGTGGCGTCTCTTTGATTATCTCCAACATGAGAATCACGATATCGTGGATGAGCTCATCACCAAGAGTGTACAGTACCTAAGTTTGAAAGAAGATAAACGAAAATTTCGGGTTAGCGTCAACAAAAACATTTTTAAAGAAAACGAAGAAATTTACTTTGACGCCGAGCTCTACAACAATAGCTACGAACTCATCAACGATCCAGATGCTTCGATCACCATTACGAATGAAGAGAGAAAAGATTTCAACTTTACCTTCAACAAAAAGAATAAAGCATACAGTCTCAATTCTGGTTTTTTCCCTGTTGGAAATTACAAATTCCGAGGTACGGTGATGAGTGGAGGTGAGGAATTGGTCTACAATGGTCAGTTTAGCGTAAAGCCTATACAGCTCGAAGTTTTCGAGACAACAGCTGATCACGGTCTACTCCGATTACTCAGTGAAAAATATGGAGGGGCTATGGTTTACCCAAGTAACATCGCTAGTGTAGGCACATTGATCAAAGCAAAAGAAACGGTGAAACCTACCATCTACCAAACCTCAAAAACGCGCTCATTGATTAATCTGAAATGGATATTCTTTGCGCTTTTTGGCCTGTTGATTATTGAATGGTTTTTGCGTCGGTATTTTGGTGGATATTAATCTACTTCACCAGCAAATTTTCTACCAAACGTTTCCCGTTTTTCAAATGGATTTTCAGAACATAGTTACCGGGCTTGAAACGCTTTAGCCTTAATTTTTTCTTTTTTCCGTTTTGAGAATAAACAGTTTGTTCCAGCACATTGCAGATTTCAACTTTTTTGATTTCCTTTCGAGAAAAATTGGGATAAATCCACAATTTCTTTTTAGACATTTTATAACTAAACATTTCTCGATTAATTCTTTTGCCCCAGTTTTCTACAGCAAAATCAAGGTCGGAGAGAATTTCATCCGCACGACAGGCATCAGGAATTCCATAACCATAACCATTAATTTTATCAGGGCTATCGTATTTAGATGCGCTTTGGCGAATGGCGGTGATTAGCTCCATATTATTCCGCTTTGGGTGTGCTTGCTTGAGGCAGGCGGCAAAGCCTGCTATCGCTGGTCCGGCAAAAGAGGTTCCATTACCAGGGCGAATCTTACCATCAGGATCAACGATAATGGTTGCTTCACCAACTGCCATCACATCTGGTTTGATACGACCATCTGAAGTCGGGCCGAAAGAAGAAAATCCAGCTTTAATTCCGGATGTATTTATTGCTCCTACAGTGAGGACTGAATCTGCGTCACCAGGAGCCGTTACATAGTGCCACTTTTGAGAACCAAAGTTTCCTTGAATGGCAACAACCAAAATACCTTTGCTTGCAGCATAGTCTGCCGCTTTTGTAATAATAGTAGTTCGACCATTCATGTCTTTGTAACTATAATCACCTTCTCCTTTATCGAAGGTATTGTATTGTAAGGAACTGGCAATAATATCTACCTTATTTTCGACACACCAGTCCACTGCCTTTTTCCAATTCAATTCTTCCTGATGCGTTTCAGTCCGGTTATCTTCTGTGTGTGCTAACACAATATTCGCATTGAATGCAGTTCCCACATATTCTCCCGGCAGGAAAGCATTGACAACAGAGAGTGTATTGGTTCCGTGAGCCCCATTGCCTTTCATTTCTAATTTTCCGTTATGAACAAAATCATGGGTTTTCTTCAATAAACCTTTTTCACGACTATATTTAAATACCTCCATTTTGTCAAAACCATCAAAACCATCATCAAGATGCGCGATAGTAACCCCTTTACCGGTGAATCCTCGTTCATGTAAACAGTCCAAGTTTAGTATTTCTATTTGCTTTTGAGTTTGTCCGTAATCAATTTTGTATGATTGAGCGGACAGTGTAAGTTGTATAAGGAGACAGATTGTTCCTATTTGAATTTTATACATTAGGAATACTTTTAGTTGAAGTTGTTTAAGAATTCTAAATTACTAAGCTTCTGAGTCAAAACTTTCCAGTCCTTGATAAATCAAAGTAAGTCATTAAGAAAAATAAACATGAAATATTTCACGAAAATGAAATACTTAATACAATAGAAGTGAAAAGTAGTTAGGAGTTGTTAATTGACTGATTTAAGAAACCTTCCTGTTTTTACCAGTTCATTTTCTTTACGAATTTGATAAAAGTAGAAACCAGTATCAAGCGCAGCGATATCTACCGTCTCTATTACAGCAGAAAGCTTATGTTGCATCTGCAATCGACCAAGTGCATCAAATACTAGTAGTTGACTATCGTCAAAAGATTGAGACTGCTCGATGTTTAGGAAATAAGTTGCAGGATTAGGATATAATACAATTTCGTCTGCAACATAGGGAATATCGTCTGACGATGGGGTATCATACACAAAATGAATATCATCCAAAGTAAAACGAACCTGATCGTTAGGATTGCTTGGAGTAGTAAAACTTAGGTAAAGGCTATCTGGCTGAAGATTGTCATAATAATCTAATTCCAATTCCACCAATAGGTAGTTATTCGTTTTATTAATAATACTATACTCACCATCAGCGACCAAAATAGAAGCATTATTAGCAGCATCCCATCGAGTTAAGCGAATAATAGCTTTAGCTTCATAAAATCCGCTTGGGTTTGCTTCACTTGTGAAGTATTTATATGCAAAATTAAGAGAAATAGGACGATGTGTAAAACCAACGCCTCTTTTAGAAGGGTTGGAAGGATCAAAAACACCAAGACTAAGGAATGAGCCCAAGCTTAGCTCAGGAGAAACTCTAAAATTCTGAAGCATAATCGCTTTTTCACCTTTATAAGAATCATCAACCTGAACACTATAATTAGCTTGTGGATTGGTTTCCAAGTGATTTCGGCTAGTCCACCCTACTGGATACTCCTTATTTCCGTTCAAAAGCTCAGCCCATTGTTCCATATTGCCATTGGTAAGCTCCTGCGCAAGTACTGAATAAGTATTGCACACTAATAATAAGACCAGAATAGTAAAGGGTACTTTTTTCATTTTGTCAGTTTTATTAGCTCTATATATTAGTCTAGTGACCCCAGAAATACGGAAAATGCTGCTTTCCTATCCAAATATCACGTATTTTTTCCGGAATTAGAAATATTAAGGACATTTTAGCTACAAAACGTTCTATCATCTTCAAAATTCTTTGTAGAATGAAAAATGAGCAGTACTTTTACACATTATTAAAAAAACTTGTTGATAATCTCCCTAAAATCAACTAGTTCAACATAAGATTCTGTCTTATTCAAAGTATACCCAAAACCCTTATTTACAAACGAGAAGAAAAGATTTAACTTGCGTTATATCTCTTCCCTTATTCCCTCATTTTGAGTTGAACTTTTAACGGATACGAAAAACGTTATTAGAATCTTTCCCCTCGCTTGTTTTGAATTAGCTTATTAACTAAAATCATCCCATGAACTTGGAAAATTCACCGTTTTCCCTTCCAAACCAAACTAAATTAGTACCTGCATTCCTATGTCTGGTGCTATCCTTATGTTTTCCTGCTTTTGTTTCTGCTCAATTGACGACGCTCAATTGGGACAAAACCTATGGTGGAAATGGCTGGGAGGAATTACGCCGTGTTACTGAATCAAGTGACGGTAGCATAATATTACTCGGCTCACATACTTCCAATATGATTGGTGGTAGTGTTTCTGAAGTATCAAATGGCTACAACGATTACTGGCTTATGAAAGTCGATCCAGCTACAGGTACCAAAATTTGGGATCATAGCTTTGGTGGTGACATTATCGATGCCGCTCAAGCATTAGATGAAACAAATGATGACGGATTTATCATTGGAGGATGGTCATCTTCTGGTGCCAATGGTGATAAGTCGGAAGGATCGGCAGGTGGTTGTTGGAATTGCTTTGACTACTGGGTTGTAAAGACAGATGCTAACGGTGTAAAGGAATGGGACGAAACCTACCAAGCAAATGGACAAGATGAACTAAACAGCATCATGCAAACCTCTGACGGAGGTTATATACTTGGAGGCTTTTCTACTTCAGGAATTGGCTTCGATAAAACAGAAGCCAATATAGGTGGACGTGATTACTGGATTATAAAAACAAACTCAGCTGGTGTCATTGAATGGGATCAAACTATTGGCGGTACTGGCGATGATTTACTTTTTACGATTAGAGAAACTCTAGACAGTGGTTTTATACTCGGTGGTTACTCTATTTCTGGAATTGGTGGCGACAAGACTCAAGCGAGTTATGGTGGTTTTGACTACTGGATTGTAAAAGTTGATAACCTCGGAAATGTAGAATGGGATCAAACTTTTGGTGGTGATGGTGATGATATATTTTCAGATCTTGTTCTAACACAAGACGGTGGTTATATTGCTGCAGGATCATCTTTTTCTGGAATTGGTGGTATTAAAACAGAAGCCAACATTGGAGAGAGAGATTACTGGGTAGTAAAATTTGAAGCAGACGGTACACTCCAATGGGAAGAAGCATATGGTAGCGCTGATAGAGATCAGGTTTTCAGTATTGAACAATCAGACAATGGAAACTACCTTATAGGTGGACTTTCCAAACCAGGTATTAGCGGAGATAAGACAGAGTTTGGTGAAGGAGAATCTGATTTTTGGTTGGTAATGGCTGATGTAAATGGAAACAAAATAAAAGACCTTACTTATGGTGGATCGAATAACGATAACTTAAGTCATGCCTATCCTATGTCAGATGGAGGAATTGTACTCGCGGGTTTATCCGCTTCTCCTATGTCTGGTGATAAAAGTGAAGATAATGTAGCTAATAATGACAACTGGGTGGTAAAACTCGATTGTGGTTTAAACCCTGTTGATCTTGGACCTGATACAGATATGTGTTCGGGTGGTGCTGCTAGTTTTGATGTAGAAGTACCTGGTTGTACTTGCTGCTCTTACCGTTGGGAGAATGGAAATACTGATCCAAATAGAATTGTATTTATAGATAGAGATACTAGTTTTTCTGTAGAAGTATATGATGGCTTCAACTGTTACCAAGTTGATACTATTGTTTTCACAGCACTTCCTCTACCTGAGGTTGATCTTGGAGATGATCAAAGTATTTGTCCTGGAGATACCATCTTTTTAGATGCTGAAAACCCAGGTATGACTTATCTATGGAGTACGAATGATACGGATCAAATATTAGCGGTAGTTGTAGGAGGTAATTACTCTGTTACGGTAACAGATGCTAATTCTTGTACTAGTGCTGATTATATTACTATTAACCAACTATCTGGTGCTGCTACAAGCTTGACGGAAGTTATTTGTGAAAATGATAGTTTGTACCTGGAAGGCGCATATCAGCATGTTACTGGAACTTACTATGATACTTTGTCAACTTACCAAGGTTGTGATTCAATTTTGAGTACTACTTTGTTTGTTGCCATGAATGATACAATGTATGTTAACCTTACGACTTGTAATCCGGTGGATACAGGTTTGGTTGTTTTTGATTTAACAGGTTTTTACAATTGCGATAGTATTATTTACCAGCACACTGCTTTACTTCCTGAGAGTGAAAACTTTATCACACTTAGTTCTTGTAATCCAGTTGATACTGGTTTGGTTATAACTACTGAGATGAACTACTTGGGTTGTGATTCTACTATTTATACGCAAACTAATCTTTTACCAACTAGTGAAAACTTTATCACGCTTAGTTCTTGTAATCCAGTTGATACTGGTTTGGTTATAACTACTGAGCTGAACTACTTGGGTTGTGATTCTACTATCTATACGCAAACAAACCTTTTAGCTTCTAGTGAAAACTTCATTACGCTTAGTTCTTGTAATCCAGTTGATACTGGTTTGGTTATAACTACTGAGATGAACTACTTGGGTTGTGATTCTACTATCTATACGCAAACTAATCTTTTACCAACTAGTGAAAACTTTATCACGCTTAGTTCTTGTAATCCGGTTGATACTGGTTTGGTTATAACTACTGAGCTGAATTACTTGGGTTGTGATTCTACTATCTATACGCAAACGAATCTTTTACCAACTAGTGAAAACTTCATTACGCTTAGTTCTTGTAACCCAGTTGATACTGGTTTGGTTATAACTACTGAG
>CAKZUK010000110.1 GCA_937921775.1 uncultured Saprospiraceae bacterium | reverse complement strand
TCTTTCTTCTAAAGATTATACTTATCCATTCGACGATAAAGTGCTGGACGCGTCAGACCCAATTCTTCAGCAGCTTTGGTCACATTTCCATGATGCTTGATTAAGGCTTTTCGGATTAAAATTCCTTCCATTTCTTCGAGGTTCAGTGTAGCAACTTCCTCAGACGACTGCTTTGATGACTTAGTAATCAAGGCAAAATCATCAGGTAGAAGCTGTGTGTTTTCTGACAAGATAATCGCTCGCTCAACGCTGTGCCGCAACTCTCGAATATTTCCTGGCCAAGCATACTCCTTCATCTTTCCTAAAGTATCCTGATGAAAGGTGAGTGATTCTTTCAAATATTTTTTCCGATACATTTTCATAAAATGCTCTGCCAGCAAAATGATATCATCACCTCGCTCCCGCAATGGTGGAATGAAAACCTCTACCGTATTGATTCGATACAATAAGTCTTGTCGAAATTTTTGTTCCTCTATCATCTTCGCCAAGGGCATATTGGTTGCAGATATAATTCGTACATCCACCGGAGTTGGCGAAGCAGAACCTACTGAGAAGATTTGTTTGTTTTCTAAAGCTTGTAACAATTTAGGTTGTGAGCCAATTGGCATATTCCCAATCTCATCCAAAAATAAGGTTCCACCAGATGCCGCTGCAAAGCGCCCCACTTTATCTTTGTCCGCTCCAGTAAAGGCACCTTTTACGTGACCAAAAAGTTCGCTCTCAAATAAGGTTTCTGTTATTGCGCCCAAATCAACGCCCATGAAAATCTGGCCACTCCGCTTTGATATTTTGTGAATCGTGCGGGCGATTAGTTCTTTCCCTGTTCCATTTTCTCCCAGCAATAAAATGTTGGCATCCGTAGGCGCTACCTTCTCTATGATCTTTTTTAATTCAAGAACTGTCTGTGAAGTACCTAATATTTCTCCAAAAGATTGATCAATGTTTTGCTGCAAATACCCTTGCTGTGTTTCTGCTTTTTGCAAAGCGACTTTTGAATGACGCAGTGCCAAAGCAGCATTAACCGTTGCAATCAACTTTTCATTTCGCCAAGGTTTTTCTACAAAATCAGTTGCTCCTTGCTTGATCGTTCCGATGGCTGTCTCTACATCCGAAAAAGCCGTCATCATAATTACAGGCAATTCAGGTTTCAGTTCTTTTATTTTTTTCAACCATTGAACCCCCTCCTCCCCTTTTGTCTGACTGACTTTAAAGTTCATATCCAAGAGCACCACATCAGGATTATACTGATCCAATGATCTTGGTATATGGTACGGATTACTTTCGCTATAAACTTGGGTATAATGCTGCTTCAAGAGCATTTTTAAAGAAAACAGAATGTCTTCTTCGTCATCTATAATTAGTATCGTCGCTTCTTTTTTCATTGCTTTTTGATTGTCATTTATTTTTTTTCTTGGAGCATTAAGTTTATTCAACTTTCCGTTGCTCTCCCATAACTAAGCTCAGTAGATAAATCATACGAAACGTTTAGCGAGAATACCCGTGGCTTCTTAAACCCAATTATTTTTATTTAATCAAGGTTGACATTCGGGTTTAAAGTCATTTTACCAAAATTTCCACCAAGGCTTAGTTACTTTATCAATAAGCTCTTTTGATGGGGATACCTTTTTGTACAATTCCAAACTTCCAATAGGTTTCACAATTTCATTATAATGATATTCAATAATGTCGACATCAAAAACTTCATTATAAAAAGCATATTTATACACTTTGCTTTTTGAATTCACCATATAAACGTTGTCGTGCTCATCATCTTTTTTAGAAAGATACAATCCAATTGTTTCTCCGATTTCAAAATCTACACCATTAATTTTTTCTTGGAGTTTCCATATACCAAATACTTTAGGATGATAATTTTCAATATTGATTGGGAACTCAAGGTAATTTACGAAATAACTAAATCTATCAAAATCTGGTATATTAGGAAACTTGATGAAAAAAGTATTCCCACTTAGGGTTGACCTATAAATTTCAACTGGATACACAAATTCCGTATCAGCATAAATATTTGCCATGTCCAATACCGATTTCTCGATATCTTTTCTAGATGTATTTTTTATAATTATAATACTTGTCATCCAAACTATCCTTTTCTAATTGAAGCTCTTATTATTCATTAGAATGAAGAGCTTCCTTTCCTATAATTAGCACTAGCAGCCAAAATCTACTCGCCAAAAGCACCAGCCAGAACTATAAATATGTCCATTAATGGACAGTCATTGTACATAAATGAACACTTATTTTATAAATTTTTAATATAAAATGTATAAACTACTGATTATCAGCTACCATCAGACTTGGCATCTATATGGGATATGTATTAGGGAATCAGAACAATAGTATCAATTATGGATGTACGAATCGAAAAGAAAAACAACAGACCTCAGAAGATCATCATTGGCGTACTTGCGCTTGCATTCATTGGATGGATCTCCGTCTCCTTCTACAAAACCTCCGGCAAAAGTAAGTTGAATGTGCAATCTGCGCGAATACTAACGGACACGATTCGTCAAGATGTGTTTCAGGAATTTATTCCCGTTACCGGAATTGTACAACCCATCAAAACGGTAATTATTGCAGCGGTGGAAGGTGGCCGTGTGGAAGAAAAACTAGTAGAAGACGGAGCAACGGTTACTGCTGGTACACCAATACTTAGATTGAGTAATTCTGATTTGCAAATGAACTTTCTCAATCAAGAAGGAAACATTATGGCACAGATTAATCAGATTCGAAATTTGACGGTTCTGTCTGAGCAGCAAAGTTTGAATCTAAAAGAGACGGCGCTAGACGCAGAGTATCGCATGCATATGCTTAAAAGAAGAATGAATCGTGAAAAGGCACTATTAGAAGAGAACGCTATTTCGAGAGTAAGCTTTGAAGATACAGAAGCAGAATATAATACGCTTGTAAAGCGAAACCGTTTGTTGATACAAAGTATTAGAAAGGACAGCTTCTCTGCAATTATCCAAGCGGAACAAATGGACAACTCACTTGACCTAATGAAGCGCAACTTAGAAATGTCAAAAAAGAATTTAGACAACCTGATTGTAAAAGCTCCGATTAATGGGCAACTTTCTGGCTTGTCAGTTGAGGTGGGGGAATTAATCCCGGAAGGTGCACAAATTGCACAAATTGATGATTTGAGTAACTTCAAAATCCGTGTCCGAATTGACGAGTTTTATATTTCAAGAGTATTCCCTGATCAAGAAGGTTCTTTCACTTTTGCAAATGAAACTTACAAGCTCCGAATTTCTAAGATTTATCCACAAGTTGCCAACGGTGGCTTCGAAGTAGACATGAAATTCATCAGCAAAGTACCTACTGGCATCCGCCGCGGACAAACGGTAACTGTGAAACTACAACTAAGTGCTGAACAACAAGCAACCCTAGTAAAACGCGGTGGATTCTACCAATCTACTGGCGGCAACTGGGTATATATCCTAAATGAAGACGGAACTAAAGCTATAAAAAGAGACATCCGGATCGGTCGACAAAATCCAAATTATTATGAAGTGCTAGAAGGACTAAACCCTGGTGAAGTCATCATCACTTCGAGCTATGAAAATTACGGCGACAAGGATGAACTTATATTATCTGAGTAAAAGAAGGTGGGGAATTGGAAATTGGAGGTGGGAAGGTTCACCCTATCGTATTTCCACACAAGACGAGAACTTCCCACCTTCATCTTCCAACTTCTCTCATTTTCTAAAAAACTAAAACAACATCATCATGAAAGCAGTCATCAAAATTCTCAGCCTGATCAACGACAATATATCCTCTAGTAATCAATCTCGTTTTCACAAATCGTATGGAAGCTGGAGATTTAGTAAGGAGCAGCGAAAGAGTTTGCCTCGTGTTGAGCGTATGCCTCCGTTTTAAAGTGAGCATTCGAACGTTTTTTTTTTCACCATGGAGACATAGAGAAGATGGAGGCCCGCTAAGCAAGAGTACATGGAGACTCTTTTAGCTAAAGCTAAAATCTTACGATCGCAAACTAAAACCACATTAGAGGGAATCACATCAGCAGGCTAAGTGCCCTCAGTGACCTTGGTGTTTAAAAAATACGTTAGAATAACCTTTTGCTTTCAAAAAAATTTCAACTAAAAAATAATCAACCAATGATAATCAGAACAGAAAAACTCAACAAAACCTATCGTACCGACGAAGTACAAACCACAGCATTAAACAAGCTTGATCTAGAAATCAATCAAGGCGAATTCGTTTCCATCATGGGGCCATCTGGTTGTGGAAAATCTACTTTGATGAACATACTCGGCATGATCGATAGCCCAAGCTCCGGTTCTTACTTTTTCAATGATCAGGAAGTAGGTGGCCTTTCGGAAAGAAAAAGATCAGACATTAGAAAAAACAACCTGGGTTTTGTATTCCAGAGTTTCAACTTGATTGACGAACTCACCGTTTTCGAAAACGTGGAACTACCAATGATGTACACCAAAGTGCCTTCCGGCGAACGAAAAAAACGAACCGAAGCTTTACTAGAAGAAATGAATATGATGCATCGTAGAAATCATTTTCCACAGCAACTCTCCGGTGGTCAGCAACAACGTGTAGCTGTAGCCCGCGCCATCATCAACAATCCAAAACTAATCCTAGCGGATGAACCTACTGGAAACTTGGATAGCGCCAACGGAGACGACGTGATGAAAATACTAGCCGATCTCAACCTCAAAGGAACCACCATCGTAATGGTAACACACTCGCAATACTGCGCCGAGTTTGGCAACCGAATTATCCGTCTTCTAGATGGCCAAGTCGTCACCGAAAACATCGTCCGCCAGTACCTATAATCAATCACCAGTGGAGCCCTCGCCACCACAGGTCAGAAGGGAATTTTTGAAAGAAATCTCCATGATTAACGAAGAGCCATCATCCTTATCTAAAAAAAAGAATATGCTACAACTAAAAAACATAGAAAAATACTACCGCCGCGGACTCCAGAAAAGCTGGATACTAAAAGGCGTCAACCTAGATGTAAAGCAAGGTGAATTCATAACCATTATGGGCGACAGTGGAGCTGGTAAATCAACCCTACTCCAAATCATCGGAATGTTGGACGAACCCAACAATGGCGAATACCACTTCTTCGACGAACAAGTACACACTTTCAAAGAAAAGAAGCGAGTCGACTTGTACAAACACTACATCGGATTCGTCTTTCAAGCTTACCATCTAATTGACGATTTGACGGTTTATGAAAATATAGAAACACCGTTAATCTACCGAGGTGTAAAATCAAAAGAACGCAAATCAATGGTAGCAGAACTCCTTGATCGTTTCAACATCGTTGCAAAAAAAGATTTATTCCCAGAGCAACTTTCTGGTGGTCAACAACAATTAGTCGGTTTGGCCAGAGCCATTATCGGAAAACCAAAATTATTACTCGCTGACGAACCAACTGGAAACTTACATTCCAAACAAGGTGAAGAGATTATGAAACTGTTCAAAGAATTGCACAAGGATGGAATGACCATTATCCAAGTAACACATTCAGAAAAAAATGCGGGATACGGTGACCGAATCATTCACCTAGAAGATGGATTTGTACGAGAAGAAATCGTTAACAAAAGTCTATACACTCAGGGCTGAACAAGCAAAAAATAAAAAAGCTAGAGGCTAAATTCTTGAAAAATAATTCTTTGAATAAATCCGTGGTCAGCGTTAAAACAATAACAACAGCGACAAAAGGAAGCGTTGATCTTGTTTTATCGCTGACTTGGAGCGCGGAATTGTTCAAAGAATCATAAAACTATACCATGTTAAAAAATTATCTCAAAATAGCCATACGGCAACTAAAGAAACAAAAATTTTATAGTGCTGTAAATATCTTCGGACTAGCAATAGGAGTAGC
>CAKZUK010000109.1 GCA_937921775.1 uncultured Saprospiraceae bacterium | reverse complement strand
CTCGATGGGTTGTGATAGTTTGTTGATTACTACTGTGGCTTTTGCTGCAGCTGACACTACTTTATTAACAGATACTTCTTGTGATCCTACCCAGATTGGAACATTTACTGATACCCTTTCTAATTCTGCCGGTTGTGATTCTATTTTAATTACTACTGTGGCTCTTGTTGCCGCTGATACTACATTCTTGACGGACACTTCTTGTGATCCGAATGACATTGGTGTTTTCATGGACACACTTAGCAACTCGATGGGTTGTGATAGTTTGTTGATTACTACTGTGGCTTTTGCTGCAGCTGACACTACTTTATTAACAGATACTTCTTGTGATCCTACCCAGATTGGAACATTTACTGATACCCTTTCTAATTCTACCGGTTGTGATTCTATTTTAATTACTACTGTGGCTCTTGTTGCCGCTGATATGACTTTCTTGACCGACACTTCTTGTGATCCGGCTCAGGTTGGGGTATTTGTAGACACCCTTTCTAACTCGATTGGTTGTGATTCTATTATTACTACTACGGTTTCTTTAGTTGCCGCTGATATGACTTTCTTGACCGACACTTCTTGTGATCCGGCTCAGATTGGGGTATTTGTAGACACCCTTTCTAACTCGGTTGGTTGTGACTCTATTATTACTACTACGGTTTCTTTGAGTGATTCAGATACAACATTTTTGAATGATATTTCCTGTGACTTATCCGATGTAGGTGTCTTTATGGATACTTTATCGAATACTTCAGGTTGTGATAGTATTGTCATACTTACGGTTAGTTTGATGGGAACTGATACTGTTTATTTATCAGATACTTCATGCGACTTGATGGATACAGGAGTTTTCGTAGATACTCTATCAAACAGTATGGGATGTGATAGTTTTGTGGTGACAACCGTATCATTACTTCCAACAGATACCATTTATATGGCGCAAACAACTTGTGATCCTGCTCAAGTAGGGACTGAGATACAAACTTATGTGAATCAATTTGGTTGCGATAGTGTTATGATTGAGACTACAAGTCTAATGGCTGCTGATACTACTTACATGTATTTCACGACTTGTGATCCGAATGAAACAGGAACGATCATCGACAGCTATACCAATCAGGAAGGTTGCGATAGTATGGTGATTAGCGAGACTAGTTTATTGGAACTTGATATTAATATTAGTATGATTGATATTACTTGCTTTGAAGATAGAGATGGCCAAATATTTATTGATACTGTGATGGGTGGAGATGGACCATATTTGTATGCAATAGACGATCAGCCTTTCCAGTATGTTCCTCACTTTGTGAATCAAGCTGCAGGTAATCATATCGTGTATGCACAAGATGTGAATGGTTGTGAAGGAAGTATGAATGTGAACTTAGCGGAGCCACAGCAATTGATTGTAGATTTAGGTCAAGATACTACGATTCAGCTTGGTGAGAGTTTTAATTTGGATCCATTATTCAATGCTAATATAAATACTTTTGAATGGGATGCCTATGAAACTACTTTCTGTGACTCTTGTTTAATTCAAACGATTACGCCGTTTTATACTTCAAGCTATTCGATCACTGTTATTGATGAGAAAGGATGTGTAGCAAGAGATGAAATCATGATTAGTGTACATAAAAATCGCAATGTATTTATTCCAAATGCTTTCTCTCCGAATGGCGATGGGAACAACGATGTCTTTATGATTTATGCAACTGATGATGTAAAGTCAGTGAAAGGCTTCCAGGTTTTCGATCGCTGGGGTGAACGTGTATTTGGGCTTGAGAATTTCGATCCGAACGACCCTGGTAATGGTTGGGATGGAACGTTCAAATCAAAAACTTTGAATCCGGGTGTTTATATTTATTATGCGGAGATTGAGTATATTGATGGCTATGTTGAGTTATTGAAAGGAGATGTTACTTTACTCAAGTAAATTGAGCTTGGGAGTGGGAGCTTGGAAGCACACTTTTTATGTGGAGTTTATCTAGTGCTGGTCTGGACGCCGGACAGGTTAAACAGGCTCCGCGGTCGAGTGAAATCTTCAAGCTCCCACTTAATTTCACATAATACTTTTGTAATTATCATTCGATTGAATGTACTCTATTTTCTTTTGGAATAAGTAGCCCATTTTCATTGCTCTTGACTTCGCATCTTCTGCCACCTCTCCCCTAAAGTTTGCATCAATAGTTTTGGTAAACAATTCAATCCATCTCGTAAAATGTGCTTCCTGAACGGGCAAACCTGCATGCTTCGAAAATGGGTTACCCGTATAATCTCGAACAGAAAATAAAACTGTATTCCAAAAGCTGTACATCCGCTCTAAATGAGGGGCCCAATTATCCGCAGGAATCTTACTTGCGAAAACTGGCCCGATTAAGTCGTCTTCACGAACTTTTGTATAAAACAAATCAACAAATACTTTCACATCTTCTTTGTCAGAAATATCATTCATTCGGATATAATTTTATAAAACTTAAAAACAATAAAGCCACCTTCACTATTTCAATGGCCACATAACAAAGATGGTGATAAGTTTTTGGAGTTTCCATTCCTTGTAGCATTTTATCGACCCGAAGGTTAAGAATCGGTAGGAGCCAAATACTCTGAAGTATTATGGCTACAATAATAAACATCAAGCAAATGATAAGTGATGTGCTTAAACTTTTATAGTTTAAATATAGCCAGAATAAAAGCAAAGCAGAAAAAATCATTTCTACTTTGTTCAATGCAGAAAAGACCAATTGCCCTATTCCTAATCCTAAAGCGATTGTCATGTTCGGAGCTCTGAATTTCAAGGGAGCTTCCAGAAAAGAAATTCCTAAAAGCATACCTAACCACACTCCTAGCATCAATAATAACAATCCATTTATTTTCATTTATCGAATTCCATTTTAGCCTTATTTGGCATAACTACAAAAAATTTGGCCTTAGTCGTACAAGTCACTTGATGCATCACATTTGCCGGAATAAGATGCGTTTCCCCAGACGAGAGTGGCTGTAGTTCATCCCCTTTCGATTAACATACGCTTACTAATAGAAATCATAATTGCATTTTTTTAAAAGATAAAACGACCTTTTTGTCTTTTATTGTTATAAAATTTTTTATCTGTTATAAACCTCTGCGTGGTAGCCTTCTACCAAGTCTGCCAGGCTGTTGTTTTTGCACATGATGTTTAATTCGTTTCTCACGATTTCAAATTTATTGTGAAGAGGACAGGGCTTCTTTGCATTACATTCATTCATACCAAGTCCGCATTTGATAAAAACATCCTTACCATCTATTGCTTCAACTATATCATATAGAGAGATATCATTTAAATTTTTTGAAATATAAAAACCACCAGCTGGCCCTTTCTGAGAACTAATGATCTTTTTCTTTACCAAACTCTGCAAAATCTTAGCGGTAAATGACTCTGGAGTTTTTGATGTTTTACAAAGCTCTTTTATGCCTATTTTCTTACCGTCTTTACCAGCTTCGGCAATCACAGTAAGTGCTCTAATCCCATATTCACAAGCTTTTGAAAACATAATTTTTTGATTGATCTTATATAAAAAATGCTTAAATAATTATTTACAATGCAAATATAGGATAAAAAGGTCTTTTATTCCAGTTTTATGAAAGATAATTTCAATACCTACTAATAAAACATCTAATCTTCGATTCTAGTCAAGGGTATTGCTGGGCTCATTTTTTGGGTCAACCTCGATACTAACAAGCTAAAAATCAATCCACTAAGCATCGACAAGGTACGAAATGGAAATAAAACAACTCCATCTTCTATCATCGGATAAGGTAACAAAATATCAATTCCTAAAGTCTTCTCTCCCCCACCAAATCGCAAAATAAAAGCCACTACAAAACCTGCCAATGCTCCATACTTATTCGCCTTTGGATCAAACAAAGCGCAAACTAAAGCAGGAAAAAGCAGGCAATAAACGAAGTCGCTACATAAGACCCACAAAGCATATACGCTACTAATTTTCAAAGCCAAAATAGTTGCTGTAATTCCAATAATCCAGATACATTTTTTGATCACCTTTGCTAAGTCTTTAGAACTAACATTCGGGCGAATTAATGGTCGATACACATTCCAACTAGCCATCGAAGAGGCAGAAAGAATCGAAGAATCAACCGATGACATAACTGCCGCAGCTATCGCTCCCAAACCAATAGTTGCAACCCAAGGATTCGTCAAATATCGGATCACCCAAGGTAATGTAGATGCACTATCTGGCGGAGGAAGCAATCCCATTGTTTCCCATTGTGCAACATCAGCCACTATTCCAATCAATACTGCTGGTATCGCTACTAAAATACAAACTACCGCAGCAATCAATGACAAACGTACTGCGGTATTTTCATCTTTTGCAGAAAGCACTCGTTGAAAATAAACCTGCCAGGGAATACCACCAAACATAAGTAAAAGTGCATAATCCCACCAATTCCAATAGTAAGATCCCAACGCTTCTTTTGAAGGAAACAATGATGCTGCTGCTCCTTTTGTTTCTTTATATTTTGCCCAAGCCACTTCCAAACCACCAACAGAATCGAATGCAAATGGTAATACAATGACGAGCCCTAAAATCAGTAAGCAGAGTTGTAGTACATCCGTCAAAGCAACTGCCCAAAGTCCACCAATGGCCGTATAAATGATGGCAATTATTGCTGATATAATGATCGCTGGTTGTGAATCAATTCCGAGTACGGTTCCGAAGGTAGTACCCAATGCCGTAAGGATTGCAGCGGTCCAAAATATTTCACCTGTAAGTGCTGGAATAAAAAAAACAGCAGCCATCCGTTTTCCAAACCGCTGAGCTAGAGGATCCAACATGGTTTTGAATTGCATACGCCGCATTCTTCGAGCAAACAACAATCCACCAATCACCAAACTCAAAGCGTAGCCCCAGGGTGCTTGTACCCAAACCAATCCTGAGCTTGAAGTATATTCAGCGGTTCCGTTGATATAACCTCCACCAATCCAAGTCGCACTCATCGTAAAAATAGCTACTACTAAAGGTATCGAACGCCCTGCCAACATAACCTCTGTAGCACTATCGCCATTTCTTTTGTTAGCCGCATATGTTCCAACATAAAAAATGATCGCATAAAAAGCCATCATAGAGGCAAAGCCAGGCCAAAACACATCAGCATCTGTAAAAAAATACAAAGCTAATCCGGTGAGTGTAAGAAGTAATAAGAGTATGAGTGTTGGAGCTAAGGTTTTCATATTTTTAATTCGCTAAATCATCTCGTTATTACGAGTAAAAGGGAATAACTTTAAAGAACTTAAACGGAAAGATATATATTTTTCCATACTTTGCAGTTCAATACCTAAATCATGAGTCAACAGTCACCTACTTTTATTCAAAAATCATTAGCATGGAGTGTACATATCTTTACTGCTAGCGGCTTGGTTTGTGGATTTTTAGCCATACTTGCCATCAATGAAAAGGATTGGAGGATGGCAATGATGTGGTTGATAGTAGCATTGATAATTGACGGTGTAGATGGCACCTTTGCACGGATTTTTAAGGTGAAGGAAATGTTACCAAATGTTGATGGCCAAAGTATTGACTATGTGATTGACTTTGCAACTTACGCTATTATTCCAGCCTATTTTTTTTACGAGGCAGTCTTGGTTCCTGAAATTTGGAGATTCCCTTGTACTGCGGCCATCTTATTAGTTTCTGCTTTGTATTATGGTAAGCAAGGCATGGTATCAGACGACATGTATTTCATTGGTTTTCCAGTGATGTGGAACATGGTAGTTTTCTATCTTGTTTTTGTGTGGCCACAAATTCCGATGTTGAATGTTGCTTTGATTTTCATTTTTTGTATTCTTCATTTTGTTCCCATCAAGTTTGTCTACCCTAGTCAGACCACGCGCTTTTTTACACTTACTTTATCGGCCACCATCTTTTTCTTCCTCTCCTTAATCCTCATTGTCTTTTACTACCCTGAACGAAAACTATGGACCATTGTCATTTCTTACTTGTGCATTCTTTATTATGCCGGTATGGCCATTTACAATACTTGGTTTGAAAAACCACAGGAACGATAAACCCTATTCTCTAAGGCTAACCACACTCAAACAGCTACTTATAATTTGCCTTTTATCCCTGGCAACAATCTTGTTTTTACAACAGAATATTTTCGTTTTCCAATCTTTTTCATAACTTAGAGACATTGAGAAAACACTTACAGATAATTTTTTATTAATTTATCTGTATTTAAAAACCAAGAGGGAATATGTTTAACTGGCGTGAAGTTCCATTCGTACGTTTGTTGTTACCATTTGTTATAGGTATTGGCTTAGCGTTCTATTTTGACCATCGCTTATCATTCCTTCTCATCATTATTCTCGTTTTACTTTCTACGATCATCTGGTTATCCGCCAAGAGACTTTCCCCCTCGGCGCGCGCCTATTATAGTGCCTTTGTTCATCTATTTTTATTAGCATTTGGATATCAATTAGCTTTTCAGCAAAATAGCTTCCACAAACAAAATCATTTCCGACATGCCTTGAGTACGGAAAATATTGGCATAGGAACAGTGCAAAATCTTGCTAAGTCTGGTAAGTTTGACCGTGCAACCGTACAAATAGAACAGATCGGCACAACAAGTGGTGAGGTACAAAATACCAATGGTCAAATTTTATTGTTGGTCAATAAAAGCGAAGGAGGCAAAGCGATACACTATGGAGATCGCATTGCCTTTAAAACAAAAATAAGCCTCTGCCCTGCTCCTAAGAACCCAAATGCTTTTGACTATCGTCATTTCTTACGCATCAAAGGAATCTATCATCAAGCTTTTATAAAAAATGAAAATTGGGATCGACTAGATGCCGATCAAAGCTCACCCATCATGGCTAAGATCTTTGCATTACGTGAACACCTCACTGCCGTTTTGCGGAAGCATCTTCCTGGAGACAACGAGTTCGCGGTGGGGTCAGCGATGTTACTGGGCGATAAAAGTGCTTTACATGAGGAGGTTAAAAATGCTTATGCAGGCACTGGAGCAACACATGTAATGGCCGTATCTGGTTTGCATTTGGGAATTATTTTCTTAGGCCTTGGTACCTTATTAAAACTCATAAAAACGCGCAATTCCTTCTTTCGGATTTTTAAACCTGCGGCTATGATTGCGGGAATTTGGGGATTTGCCTTGTTGACTGGAGCATCCCCTTCTGCTATGCGAGCGGCTGTTATGTTTTCATTTCTAATTGTGGGCCAATCATTGGTTCGCTTTGTCAACATTTACAATACACTTGCTATTTCTGCTTTTGCATTGCTGTGTTACAATCCATATCTTTTATTTGAAACGGGTTTTCAACTTTCGTATCTGGCGGTTATAGGGATTGTATTTTTCCAAGCTAAAATTTATCGACTTTGGATTATTGATAATAAATTGGGCGATTATTTATGGAGTTTGGCAACAGTGGGTTTAGCTGCGCAACTGACTACTTTTCCTTTAAGTTTGTTATACTTTAATCAGTTTCCGGTTTACTTTTGGTTATCGGGTTTGGTGGTAGTGCCAGCTGCTTTTCTTATAATTTGTGTAGGCGTCCTTTTATTTTTGACAGAAGCTATCATCCCCCTTGGAGCAATTTGGGTAGGTAAATTATTGTATGGTATCATCTGGTTGATGAATGCGATTGTGTTTATGATTCGGCAGTTGCCCGCAGGATTGATTGAAGGCGTTTGGATTGGACTAGGTGTTTTCTTGTTGCTATACATCTGTGTCATCGCTGTTTCTGTTGCGATCAACACAGAAAAAATAAAATGGGTGCTCTACGGATTTGCTGCGCTGACTTTAGTTGGAGGCAGCTACGCCTTTAGCAATATTAGTCAAGCTCAGCAAGAACAGATTGTCTTATATCACACTTCAAAAAACACCTTGCTTGATTTTGTAAACGGAAAGCAGCTAATATCTTTACACAATTCCGCACTTTCTGACAAGACAAAAAAGTATGCTGCACAAAGGAATCGTTGGGCACTCGGTGTCGACGAAGTCAATGAATACATCATCGAAGAAAACCAAGCCATTGAGTTCCCCAATTTCAAATATCAAAACAAGATCATTCAATTTCACAATACCAATATAGCACTGGTAAACGATCTTCCTCTTAGCGATAGCAAGCTCAATCTAACACTCGATTATCTGATCATCTATGAAAACCCAAATCTCACTATTGAGCAATTAGAATCTTATTACGATTTCAAATCAATCTGGTTTGCGAGCTCCAATTCAACAAAGAAAGTAAAAACTTGGGAAAATGAATGTGCTGCACTTAATATTCCATTTAGAACAGTTGCTACAGAAGGTGCGATTGTCAAAAACTTAAGCCCCATCCAATGAAAAAGATAATTGATAGCTATTTCGATTTTTCTAAATCTGAACGCAGAGGATTCCTAGTGCTCTCTTTATTACTAGTTGTATTTGTTTCTGCTCCAAGCTTATATAAGCTTTTTGAATCCAAGCCCAACACCGATTTTAAAGCTTTTGAAAAAGCAGTTGCCCTTTTTGAAGCAAAAGGGAATCAAACATCGAGTACAAATTCAATTGCTAAATCGGCTCAGAATAAACAGCAGAATAGGCTATTGCAGCAACAACTTTTTACTTTCAATCCCAATACCTTATCAGCCGACAGTTTAGCCCTTTTAGGACTCAATCAAAAAGTCATCAATAATATTATCAACTATAGAAGTAAAGGCGGTCGTTTTTACAAAAAAGAAAATTTTAAAAAAATATATAGTCTTGCAGATAGTACCTACCAGCAACTTGCTAACTATATCAACATTCCACAAAAATTAAAAACAAGGCCACTTCAAGCCAGTTTTAAAACCAAAGATGCAAAAGTGATTACCGCTCCTGCTCATATTGAATTAGTTACGTTTGATCCGAATACTGCAGATAAAGACTTATTACTACAACTCGGTTTATCCGAAAAAGTAGTTAAAGTGATTTCCAATTTCAGAAATAAAGGTGGTAAATTTTACAAAAAAGAAGATCTTCAAAAAATATATGGATTAGCTCCTGCGCAGTATCAGCAACTTGCTAACTATATCATCATAGAAAAAAACGAAAAGAAAAAAACATCAATAGATAACCTTGTAAAAACAAACGATTATCCTGAAAAAAAACAAGCTCCTTCTGAACCTATTGATGTCAATCGCGCAAGTCAAGAAGATTGGCAAAGCTTAAAAGGTATTGGTCCCTTTTACTCAAAAAAGATTGTTGAATATCGCGAAAAGCTAGGTGGATTTAACGAAGTAGATCAGGTCAAAGAAATATACGGCTTACCTGATAGCGTATTTCAAAAGATAAAACCTTTTATGAAGGCTTCTGATTTTATCAAAAAAATAAATATCAACACCTGTACTAAAGAGGACTTAGCTAAGCATCCTTATATCAAATACAAGCAAGCTAAAGTTGTTATTAATTATAGAACACAACATGGTGATTTTAAGCAAATTTCCGATCTAAAAGAAGTTGGAGTTTTGAGTGAAGAGCTGATTAATAAGATTGCTCCCTACATAAAACTAGCGCATTGAATTCTCATCCAATGCGCTAATTTCACAAAGTACGACACGCTAAGGGATGCGGCCTAAAGTCTAGCTCACCCCATTCGCACTATTCTTGCTAACCGCAGGAATACTATAACGTTGCACAAAAGCTTTCATCTCATCCACCATATCTGGTGAGCCCATCACAATCGTAGAGCGCTGATGCAAATCTGTCATTTCAATGTCGAGTATACGTTCCATTCCAGTAGTTATCGCCTTACCTCCAGCTTGTTCAATAAGGTATGACAATGGGTTGCATTCATACAACATACGCAATTTCCCGTTTGGATATTTTCGGGTATTCGGATAAAGGAAAATACCACCAACCAATAAGGTTCGGTGAATATCTGAAACCATGGATCCAATATAACGAAGACGTAAATTAAGATCAGAACAATAATCAATATATCGACGCATGTCAACATCAAATTTCAAGTAGTATCCTTGATTCACAGAATAGTACTGCCCACGAGCTGGTATTTTGATATCACGATGTGACAAACAAAATTCTCCAATAGATGGATCAAGTGTAAAACCATTCACACCGCTACCCGTCGAATAAACCAGTATAGTAGAAGTACCGTAAATCACATAACCGGCTGCGACTAGCTCTGTTCCTTTTTGCAAAAAATCTCCTAGCTTACAAGGTCCTTTTACGTTACTCTTTCGTCGGTAAATTCCAAAAATAGTTCCCACACTTACATTCACATCAATATTGGACGAACCATCTAATGGATCGAATACCACTACATATTTCGCATTCTTAGAAGCCACAGATTTTATAGGTATGAAACTTTCGTTTTCCTCAGAAGCAATACCGCAGCATTCTCCACTATTTTTCAAACAGTCGATCAGCTTGTCATTGGCATACATATCCAATTTTTGCACAGACTCTCCATGCGAATTTTCGGAACCTTCTACACCAATAATGTTTACCAGACCTGCCTTGTTTACCTCTCGGTTTACAATCTTGGCAGCCACTCCAATATCACGAAGTAAGCCTGTCAGCTCACCTGAAGCATAAGAGAAATCTTTTTGGCGTTGGATGATGAATTCATCAAGCGTAACTATCGTGTTCATGAATGAGTTATTTTTTATGGTTCGTTGACAAATCCGTGAAAGAACCCAATGATAAAATAAAATCAACGTTTCCTTTGGTCACTTTTACTTTCATTTTAACATTGGTCACGGAATTTATCAAAGAAGGATTTTAATTTAAAAGGAAGTCAAATATAATTGATTTTTCAGCTAATAAAGGCCGAAAACAATAAAATAAATATGAGCAAGTACAGTGCCACGCTTAAAATATTTCGATACAGACTTAGTGTAAAAAGTACTTGATCTCTAGATTTGATTACCTTTGGGCTTTTGAACAAAAAGCCTTTACTTTGGGTTATATTCTTTTACAAAAGAAACATTCTCGAAGCGAAACACTTTAATCTTAAAACAACTTCATTATCTGCCCCCTAAAACGGCTATTAATTTTCATTCAAATTTCAATTTATCCCTCTTGAAGGAACTCGCTCATCTCAATAAATATTTCTACAAATACCGCTGGCGCTTGCTACTTGGGATATTCTTTGTTTTTATCTCTAACTACTTTCGTGTTCTTCAACCTCAGATTATTCGACAAGCTCTTGATCTCGTAGTCGAAAACATTAGTATATACCGACTCTTCGGCGGATTCGCATCTCAAACGCTACTCTATACGCAACTCGGAAAAATACTACTCTTCTTCGGTGGCTTGGTTATTTTCCTCGCACTGATGATGGGATTCTTTATGTATTTCATGAGGCAAACGATTATCGTTATGTCCAGACTGATTGAATATGATTTAAGAAAAGAGATTTTCGCTCATTATGAAAAATTGGATTTAGCTTTTTACAAAAAAAATAATACCGGTGACTTGATGTCCCGAATTACAGAAGACGTAACCAAAGTAAGAATGTACCTTGGGCCTGGAGTACTCTATGCTATTAATCTAGTTTCACTTTTTATCATGGTGATTTACTCCATGTTAAGTGTCAGTGTCGAGCTTACCCTTTATACACTTGCTCCCCTACCCATTCTTTCCTTGTCTATTTATTATGTCAGTAATTTGATTAATAAAAAATCTGAGGTCATCCAAAGACAATTGGCCAATCTCAACAGTATTGCTCAAGAGGTATATTCAGGAATCCGTGTTGTCAAATCTTATGTGCAAGAAGGACCTACTGCAAAATTTTTCGGTATTCAAGCTGACAATTATAAAGACGACTCCATGGAATTGGCCAAGGTGAATGCCTTATTCTTTCCCGTCATGCTGCTACTTATTGGTGCCAGCACCTTAATTACCGTTTTTATTGGTGGTATTCAGGTGCTAAAAGGAAATGTTACTCCTGGAAATATTGCGGAATTTGTTTTGTATATCAACATGCTGACCTGGCCAGTGACCGCTATTGGTTGGATTGCATCAATTGTGCAACAAGCTTCCGCGTCTCAAAAAAGAATCAATGAATTTTTACAACAGGAGACTAGTATTCAGAATCCTGTTCATGACCCGAAAGAAATTGAAGGCCATGTTGTTTTTGACAAGGTTTCGTTTACTTATCCAGATACTGGAATAACTGCTCTGACAAATATTTCTTTTGAATTGAAGAAAGGTCAGAAAATGGCAATCATTGGGAAAACAGGTTCCGGAAAAACAACCATTGCCGATTTACTGGTACGAATGTACGATGTAAGTTCTGGTCAAATTTTGATTGATGGGAAAGCTATTGACGAGCAAGACCTTTCTAACCTTCGTCGCAAAATTGGCTATGTGCCTCAGGATGTATTTTTGTTTTCAGATACCGTTGCCGGAAATGTAAAATTTGGTAAGAGAGAAGCCGGACAAGAAGAGGTAGAACTCTACACGCATCATGCAGCAGTGAAACAAGATATATTGGATTTACCGGAAGGTTTCAAGACGATGGTTGGCGAAAGAGGAGTCACTTTATCTGGTGGTCAAAAACAGCGCGTATCTATCGCGAGAGCTTTTATCAAGCAACCTGATATTGTCATACTCGATGATTGTCTTTCTGCCGTTGATACGACCACGGAACAGCGCATCCTTGGCTACTTGAACAACGCGCTAGCCAACAAGACCGCCATCATAATTACTCATCGAATTTACTCCTTGCTAGACTTTGATCAAATCATCGTTTTGGACGATGGAGGTATCGCCGAAAAAGGCACACACCAAGAGTTATTAAAGAATAAAGGCTACTATTTTGACCTATTTGAGATGCAACAGCGCGAAAAAGAGGAGTCTTAAAATTAAATTTCAATAATTTATTAGGCCTTATTTCACCCTTCCCCTTCCTAAAATCTTCATTTATGGCTATTCACTAGCCACTCAAGCCTTAAAATAATATACTTTTTTTTTAAAATAGACAACAAATATTTACATTTGTAAAGTACATTTTGGAAAGCTTAATTTTTTCATTAAATCAAAACAAGTGGACAACGAGAGAAATCCTAGGAGATTTGAAAGTGTTTTTTCAAAGAAAGTTCGTGCAGGAAAGAGAAGAACCTACTTTTTCGATGTTAGAAAAACGAAAGGGGAAGACTATTACCTAACGCTAACAGAAAGCACAAAAAATTTCGACACTGACGGCTATCAACGCCACAAAATTTTCCTCTACAAGGAAGACTTCAACCGCTTCTTAGCTGGCTTGAACGAGGCTGTTGATCACGTCAAACACGAATTGATGCCTGACTATGATTATGACGAGTACACTCGCCGTCATGAAGAATGGGAAGCACAACGTTTAGCTGAAGAACAAGCTGCTGCCAATGGTGAAACTTCTACTGAATCAGCTAATACTACCGAATCTGTTGACGTTACTGAAGATGTTGATACGCCTAAGAATGATGTGTCAGACGACGACGATATTAGCTGGTAATGCTAATTCAACAACTAATCTAAAAAAAGCGAAGTCATCTAATGGCTTCGCTTTTTTTAATTCCCATTTCTTTGAAAGTTAAAGTGCTAGTTGCACAATGGTAGTTTTACTCAATTCATAACTCTAGGCTAATGATGCATTCTAACAAAAAAAGGGGTAAAAGCCATAATGACAATTACCCCTAAGATTGATTAAATAACCCCTAAAGCCAAATATCTTTTATCTGTGTATTTGTACATACCCAGAGTATGAATTTCCTTCGCCATCTTCTAATACATAGAAGTATGTTCCATCAGGTAATATTTTTCCTTGCCAAGTTCCAGCCCAATCATTGAGATAGCCACCTTTGAAGTACACTTCATTACCCCAACGGTTAAACACGCTCAACTTGCTATTCGGATAATTCTCAATTCCTTCAATGAAGAAGAAGTCATTCACTCCATCTCCATTCGGAGAGAACCCGGTAAACACCGTCAGATCGCTACAAAGCACTGTAACCGTCACTGTAGTCGTATCACATGCAAAGTTGTTGCAGATCACATAAGTAAAGTAGTCAGGCGCTTCTGGATCACAATACTCATCATTCGGTGTATAAGTTATCGTACCATCTGCATTCACAACCACTTCACCGTCAAACGGAGGATCAAGTACATAAATCGTATCTAAACTTCCATTGATTGTATCATTCTCAAGCACAGTGATAACCACTCCACTTCCCTCATTGGTCGTGGTCGAATCCTGATCCGCATTTGGCGGTATATCATTTATAACTGAATCTTGTTCAATCACTGTGATGTACATGTAAGTCGTATCACAGAAGCCATATTCATCACAAAGCGTGATACATGCACTATCCGTTCCTACTTCAAATCCTTCACAAGTCACACAGAACACACCATCTAATAAGTCGAATACCACAAACTCACCAGATGCTCCCTCACAATCATTGAATATATTCATGACCGTTCCTGGTAATTCATCTGAAGCAATACAGAAGGTATCTGACTCCTGAACATAAATCGTATCAATAATAACCTCCGGAGTGATACAGAACACATCTACATTAATCGTATCAGAACATCCAGTAATGGTATTCGTAAATGTCAACTCATGTGGACCTGTTGTCAATGCAAAGCTCGTACTGTTTGGTACCAGATTCGTATTCACATCCAATACCGCAAAGGCACCTGTCAACACTTGAGTAATCTGCATATTGCTATAAACATTCCCAGTATTTCCTCCACTGATTATGAAACTCGCAGGATCGATACTCCAAATACTATTGGTATCCCAAACATTCATGGAGTCTACCAAATCATTGGTTGTATTAAAGCTACCAGAGAAAGTCTGACCATTGATTGTCCAACTATTTAGATTGTACGGTCCGAATGTTCCCTGACTCGGAATAGTAAAGGCACTGTAAGTAACCACACTATCAAAGTTACAACCCCAGATATCTCCATTAAACTCATCCCCATTGTCTGTGATGTAGAAGTTCAGAATGTCTTCCAATTCTATTTCAACACAGTATGGTACCGTTCCTCCACAATTCATTGTCATTATTGTATCCGTCTCTATCGCTAAGAAACCGCCTAAACAGTCATCAGCTGAACAACTATCCGCTACAATGATATTATCAATTGCAATGCTACATCCGTTGTTGTCCGTAACCGTTACAAAATAACTATCTGCCTCAAGATCTGTCAAGTCTTCTGTACTCGCAGAAATACTCCAGTTATATGCATATGGAGCTGTTCCTCCGCTTACTGTCAAATCAATAGCTCCTAAATCATCACATGTCTCATCTATTACAGCCAAGTTAACTTCAATCGCTGTTGGTTCTGTTACTACAAAACTTACATAAGCTGCTGCACATCCATTCGCATCTGAGATCAGAATGTCATACTCACCTGCTGCAAGACTTCCATTTGTAATGGTATCCCCTATTGCGTTTACAATCACCGTATCTGCAGGTCCTGCAAATCCAGGTTCGTACACCACACTAAAGTCAACCATTCCTGTTGAATCTCCCACACAACTAACTTCTACATCTCCATTTACAGTGATCGCTGCTCCAGCGACATTATCATTTACATTAAAGTTCGTATCAAACTCACAACCACTTACATTGTCAATTATTATTAAGTTATGAGATCCTGAAGCAAGTCCTGTTTGCGTTGCAGTACCAGGGATCGAATCCCATAAGTAAGTATAATCATTACTACCACCGATCACCGTTGCTGTTGCTTCACCATCTGCATTGCCACATATTGGTTCCACATCGATATTTACAGATACGCTAAGTGGATTATCCGTTCCGATATTTACATTAAGTACTTCAACACATCCATTCGCATCTGTTACGACTACGGAGTGTGTGCCTTCCGGCAAATTAGTTACTGAAGCAGTTGTGCTTCCATCATGACTCCATAAGTAAGTGTGACCAGTAATTACTGGACTTACCTCAGCCGTTCCATCTGCTGCACCACAACTTGCATCTGTTGTTGCAAGTATCACATCCAACGATCCCGCACTTTCAATGTATATCGTATCAATAATTGTACAAGCCACATTGTTAGCATCACTGATGGTTACATAGTAAATACCTGCAGTCAATCCAGTTGCAATCGTTGTATCACTTACATTGTCCGTCCAAACATAATTGTAAAGTGAAGGATCACTTTGCATGTAAATCGTTGCAGTTCCATCAGCCACATCACAAGTCGCATCGCTTGTAGCAATACTACTTACCACAGGATCAGTACAAGTTGGTGGATTAACACAATCCTCATCGATTGTTATATTATCAATGGTTACAAAACAATTATTCGCATCTGTTACAGTCACACTGTATAGGCCTGCTTCTAAAGTTGTTAAGTCTTCTGTGGTTGCTGAAGTAGACCAGAGATATGTATAAGGAGCTGTGCCACCACTAACCGTCAGGTCAATGCTTCCAAATTCAGAACATGTCTTATCAACCGCAGCATAACTTACATCCAAGGCTGTTGGACCAGTCACTTCAAATGGCATACTAGCTACAGCACATCCGTTTGCATCTGAGATCAGAATGATATAATCTCCAACTATTAAACTTCCATTATCAACTGTATCAATTCCCATTATAATTACGGTATCTGCTGGATAAGCAAATCCTACATCATATATTACGGTGAAATCAACTGTTGCATTATCATCACCTGCACAACTAATCGCCACGTTTCCGTTGATTCCAATCGTAGCTCCTTGTCCGCCATTGTTCATCGTAAATGTCCATGGCATTTCACAACCACTTACATTATCAATCACGATTAGATCATGAATTCCTGCTTCAAGACCTGTCTGTGTTGCTGTACCCGGGATTGAATCCCATAAGTAAGTGTAATCGTTACTACCTCCTGTCACTGTTGCTGTTGCTTCTCCATCTGCGCTTCCGCATGTTGGATCAACATCTATAATTACATTTACAACAAGTGGATTATTTATTCCAATATTCCCAGTAACAATCGAAATACATCCATCAGTATCCGTTAAGGTTACAGAGAACGGACCTGCCGGTAAATTAGTCACTGAAGAACCTGTACTTCCATCATGACTCCATAGATACGAAACATAACCTGCAGTCACCTGAGCTGTTCCATCTGCTGCATCACAACTTGCGTCAGTGAATGCGATCACTTCTGGCGCATCACCTGTAATTATGTTATTCACAATAATTGTATCGACTACATTACATCCTGGATCAAGTGGCTGACTTACTGTTACATAGTAAGTTCCTGCTGCAAGATCAGTTGCTACAGTTGTATCTCCTACTGTTGGATCTGACCAATCATAAATATAATCCGTTCCGTTTGCAGTGATCGTTATCGATCCGTTATTATCACCACAAGTTGCATCCTCCACTACTACATTTGTAACAACTGGCTCTACACATGGCGGGATGACAATACAATCATCTTCAATTATAATATTACTGATTGTGGTCACACAATTATTTGCGTCGGTAATGGTTACATCAAATGTATCTGCTGCTTCTGCTAAAAGATCTTCAGAGTTCGCACCATTTGACCAAACAATTGTGTAAGGACTTGTTCCTCCATTTATTGTCAAATCAATATTTCCTAAATCATCACATGTCTCATCAACAACAGCATAAGATGCATCCAATATTGAAGGACCAGTTACGCTAAATGGTATATTACCCGCAGCACAACCATTAGCATCTGTAATCAAAATTTGGTAATCACCTATTGCAAGTGTTCCATTCACTACTGTATCTCCATCTGGTACAGATACAATTAAAGTGTCAGCAGGATTTACAAACCCAACTTCAAAAGTTACACTATAATTAACTAGACCATCTACATCTCCGTAACAGCTCACCTCTGTGTTTCCATTCACAAGAATAGTAGCAGCTGGCACATTCTCTCCTGTAGTTAATGATGTAGTTGTCTGACATCCAGTAATCAGATCTGTTACTAATATCTCATGGTAAATAGCTTCCAGATTAGTTCTACTCTGTCCACTTCCTCCATCACTCCAACTATAGATGTAGTTACCACTTCCGTTAAATACATTTATCGTTGCAGCTCCGTTTGACACATTACAATCTGCAAGCGCATCTATCGTCACATCAGCAGTCAATGGATTATTGGTATCAATGAATCCGGTCACAATCGTGATGCATCCGTCAACATCTGTCACAGTTACCGAGAAAGGACCTGCCGGTAAATTCGATACATAAGAAGTATCGATGCTTACATCATGACTCCAATCGTAATCTGCAAAACCTGGAGTAATAGCAGCTGTACCATCTTCACCCGTACAACTTGCAGCCGTTGTAAATAAGGTATCTGGCGTAGCACCTTGTAATATATTATTTACAACAATCGTATCAATCACAAGACAAGCTGCATCTACTGCCTGGCTAACTGTTACATAGTAAGTTCCAGCAGCCAAGTTATTTGCAAAAGTTGTATCACTCATAATCGGATCTGACCAAGCATAAGTATAATCTCCATTATCTGACATGGTAATTGTCGCTGAACCATTATCCTCTCCACAATCTGCATCTTCAACAACTGTATTCACAATCACTGGCTCATCACATGGAGGTAATACAATACAATCATCTTCAATTACAATATTATTTATTTCAGCGGTACAGCCATTAGCGTCTGTTACAGTTACATCATAAGTAGCTGCAACAACGTTTAGCAAATCTTCAGTACTCACCGGAATATTCCAATTATATGAATATGGTGCAGTTCCTCCACTTACTGTTAAATCAATGCTTCCTAAGTCATTACAATTTTCATCAATAGCAACATAAGAAATATCTATTGCTGTTGGTGAAGTCACCTCAAAAGTCATACTACCTGCTGCACATCCATTCCCATCAGAAACAAGGATGATATAAGATCCAACATCTAATGTTCCGTTCACTACTGTATCACTAGGCATTGAACCTATAGGTACTGTAACAATAACTACATCTGTTGGTCCAACAAATCCAGCAGGATAAGTAATGGTATAATCAACCGTAGCATCTACACTTCCTACACAGCTCATCTGAGTTGGAGCATTCAATACAATATTGGCAGCAACTGCATCCTCATCCATATTGAATGTTGCAGTAATTTCACAACCTGTAGTCTGATCAACAACCAATACCTGATAGTATCCAGCTGCAAGGTCTCCTCTACTTTGTCCGGTACCTCCATCATGTAACCAAGTATAGATGTAATTACCACTACCGTTAGACACATTCACAGTTGCTCCTCCATTCGTTCCATTACAGTCTGCTAGGGAATCGATTACCACATCCCATGCTAATAGATTATCTGATTCTATATTTCCATTCACAATCGTGATACATCCATTAGCATCTGTCACCGTTACAGAATATGGTCCTGCTAGTAAGTCAGTTGCAATTGAAACTGTAGATATTGAAGGCACACTCCATTCGTAATTCGCGAAACCGCCTGTTACTTCTGCTGTCCCATCTGCTCCTGTACAACTTGCATCTATCGTAGATAACTCGACAGGAGTAGTTCCTTCCGGAATATTATTCACATCGATTGTATCAATTATGAAACAATTCGCATCTGAAAGCTGACTGATCGTTACATAATAAGTTCCTGCAAATAAGTCAATTCCTATCGCTGAATCACTTACTAATGGTGACCAATTATAATTGTAGTCGTTAGCGTCACCAACCATCGTGATAGTGATTGATCCAGTCGCATCCAAACAAGTTGCATCTTCGACTACTACATTTGCTACTACTGGTGTTTCACATGGCGGTATACAGTCATTAACTACGCTTGTTGTTATTACTGCGCTACAGCCGTTTGCATCCGTTACTGTTACTAGGTAATCATCTGCTACTAGGTTGTTGATATCTTCTGTCGTCTCTGTGGTTGACCATAGATAGGTATATGGTGCCGTTCCTCCACTTACTGTTAAGTCAACACTTCCTAATGTCGCACAATCTTCTGCGACAACTGATGTTGTGAGATCTAAGGCTGTTGGTTCTGCTATTTCAAAATCAA
>CAKZUK010000108.1 GCA_937921775.1 uncultured Saprospiraceae bacterium | reverse complement strand
AAAACTTAGATTCCATTAGAGGAATTAGACTAAGGAAGAAAAGGTGCTGTGATGTAGAACCTGTTTTTGGACACATCAAAAGCAATCGGTTTTTCAAACGTTTTACGCTTCGGTCTTTAGAAAAAGTCAACATAGAATTTGGCTTGTTAGCCATTGCTCACAATATTAAAAAATGGTGGGCTAAAACACTCCAATGTAGTCCTATCACCCCTCCGATTACAACTATAGATCAAGCTTTAGCTCTTGAAAAGCAACAGACTAGCCTTGTAAACTCGTTTTTGCTCGTTTTTAGACCTTTTCCGGTCAGATACGCTACTCAATAAGTGAAATTCGGTTTTGTAGCTAAAATTTGAAATATAAAAGAGGCCGCCTCTTTAGTTGGTACTAATGAGACAGCCTCTTTTTTTTGCTTAGATAAAGAAGCATTAGAATTGGAATTCGACTGGATATTAGAATTTTAACTTTGCCGCAAAACCCGCAGCAGAAGGCCATTTTAGCGCATATTCACACTCCAAGCCAACTTATACCCACTCTTTTTTGCTAAAAAAGCCAATAAATCGCCATATTAGTAACACCTCACTCCTCCATTCCGTATCAAAAAATCACTGAGAATTGATAATTTGAGATAAAACCCACCACAAGTAGGTACTTGATATTCGAGATTCCCATATATTATCGCTAATTTTGCCAAGTAATTGATCAAAAATAATGATAGATTATCACTAGATTATTTTGAGCGCTTACTTACACTATGAATCAGAGGTTGCTGAGCACTTTTATACTCAGGAACACCGATTGAAAACTTTTGAAACACTATCTGCTCAAAGGCAGGTACCCAAATTTGTATCTACCTCAGGTTTATAACAAATTTGAGCACCTAACTTAACATCTTGCAGACCACAGAACTTAATCAGCATGGCAGCAAAAAAAAAGGGGAAAAAGGGCCTGGGTCAACTCTCTTTGAATATCAAGATTACCGACGAACGTATTCCTAAACTTGTAGGTATACTCTGCCTCTTTCTTGCCATATACCTATTTATCGCATATACTTCCTATATTTTTACTTGGAAAGAAGACCAAGATCGAGTGCTCCGCTTTTCGTGGGGACTACTCTTTAATGGCGAACACCAAATGGCCAACTGGCTCGGAAGACTGGGAGCGATCGTTTCCAACATGTTCTTTTACTGGGGATTTGGAGTCCCCTCCTACTTGTTTGTTTTCCTTTTAGGTAAATTCGGTTTATCACGAATCAGAAAACAACCAATGAAAGAGTTTGTCCCTATCCTATGGACCTCTTTCCTCCTGTTGATTTCTCTTTCCATACTGATGGCCTTCTTCTTTCGAGCATCAGCATTCCCTATTGGTGGCGCATTTGGAGAGTCAATCAGTTCTTGGTTGGTCAAATTTGTAGGTACCGCTGGTATGATTGCTCTGATTATCTTTACAATGCTTTCTACAGTAGTCTGGAACTTCAACCCAAACCTCGACGTCAGTCCTTCTGTCATGTTCAAAAACATGAAGTATAGCTTTACTGAATTCATAAATGGACGTAAGCCAAAAAGAAAAACTGCCAACGCAGACGCTCAAAAAGAGCTACCTTCTACCTTACGTCCAAGCAAAAAGTTTAATCCAAAGCCAGGTACTGCTTTTGAAGTAAACGAAGCTGAAACTCCTTCTGGAGCTCCTGGAGCAGCAGCTCCACCTTCCAAGGAACCCGCTGCGGATGATGTTGATAAGGATGGACAAATTTCTATACCTCTAGGAAAAAAAGGTAGAGAAAAACCTCAATCACTAAAAGTAGGTGAAGCCGAACTGGAAATAGCAGAAAGCACTCCTGAACCTCCTCCTCCAGATCTAGATATCGATAGTGCTACTGAAAATAAGCCTGATATTCAGAAGCTGGAAGAGAACAGTTTGGTAGGTAGCGATCCTTACGATTCCACCCTCGAACTTTCTTCTTACGAGCATCCAGTACTGGCCTTGCTTAATTCATACGAAGATCAAAAAGTAGAAGTTGACCGTACCGAATTAGAGCAAAACAAAGATCAGATTATTGAGACTTTGCTCAACTATAAAATTGAAATCGTAAAGATAAAAGCAACCATCGGCCCTACCGTTACGCTTTATGAAATTATTCCTGCTCCAGGTGTTCGTATCTCTAGAATTAAAAACCTCGAAGATGATATCGCACTTAGCTTGGCAGCACTCGGTATTCGTATCATTGCACCGATTCCGGGTAAAGGAACAATTGGTATTGAGGTACCAAACAAAACTCAGCAGATTGTATCTTTGAAGGAAGTACTCCTTTCGGAAAAATTCAAACGAGCAAAAATGGATCTTCCTATTGCTTTAGGAAAAACCATTAACAACGAGGTTTTTGTAGCTGACCTCGCCAAAATGCCTCACCTTTTGGTAGCCGGTGCTACTGGTCAAGGTAAGTCGGTTGGTGTCAACGTAATCCTGATGTCTTTGCTTTACAAAAAGCACCCATCTCAGATTAAGTTTGTCTTGATTGACCCTAAAAAAGTGGAACTATTTCCTTACGCTAGACTGGTCAACCACTTCCTTGCATACCTGCCAGGACTGGATGAACCAATCGTAACGGATACCACCAAGGTAGTGCATACACTGAACTCCCTATTGATTGAAATGGATACACGTTATGACTTGCTAAAAAAAGCAAAAGCGAGAAACATCCGTGAATACAACGACAAATTTATTGCTCGCAAACTTAATCCAAACAATGGTCATGCTTTCATGCCGTTTATCGTATTGGTAATTGATGAGTTTGCAGATTTGATTATGACTGCGGGTAAAGAAATCGAACTACCGATTGGTCGTTTGGCACAGTTATCACGTGCCGTTGGTATCCACTTAATTATCGCTACGCAGCGTCCTTCTGTCAACATTATTACGGGTGTGATCAAAGCCAATTTCCCAGCTCGTATTGCTTATCGTGTAACTGCGAAAGTGGATTCACGAACCATTATTGACACAGGTGGTGCAGATCGTTTGATTGGAAAAGGTGATATGCTACTTTCTTTTGGTAGTGACCTCATTCGCCTCCAATGTGCATTTGTAGACACACCAGAAGTAGATAAAGTGATTGAGTTCATTTCTGAACAAAAAGGTTATCCTACTCCTTTCTTCCTTCCTGAATTTCATGGAGAAGATGAAACAAAGATGAAAAACGGTGTCAACATAAATGACCTCGATGCTATGTTTAATGATGCTGCTCGCCTAGTCGTGCAAAACCAGCATGGTTCTACTTCTATGATTCAACGTCGACTCAAACTCGGTTATAACCGTGCCGGTCGTATCATGGATCAGCTGGAAGCAACTGGAATAGTTGGTCCTAGTGAAGGCAGTAAAGCCCGTGAAGTTTTGGTCTATGATGAAGTTGAGTTGGAACGATATTTGGAAGATATTCACAATAGGAAATAGAAGGTAACCTTGTGAACGGCTTTACAAGGAAACAAACCTGGCGAATCAATGATTTGTCAGGTTTTTTTATTTGATAAAACCTGAAGAAGAAAAAGAAGAAGACATAAATCTAACATCCATCTTCCTACAATACATAGTTAAGCTCCTGTCGTACTCCCTCAATTGCTGAAGAGCAATCCTAGTCGCATTAAATTAACAATACACAACAAGAGGAAAAAGATGTTTTAGGTAGTGAACTTCTCTTTAGAGAGCAAGGTCATTTGAAGGTAAAGGCACCGAATTTAAAAAATAAATCTCATAAACAAACCCGAAGAAAACAAGCAAAACCCGTTACCTCCATAACTTACACTTATTCCCTCATTTTAATCGAGAAGAAAAAGGTTGTACCAACATCTGGTTGAGATTCTACCCAGATTTGTCCTTGATAATTTTCAACGATCTTTTTGCACACTGCCAAACCAATACCGGTTCCCTTGTGTTTATTTTTTTCAAGACGTTTGAATATTTGAAAAATCGAAGAATGATATTTAGGGTCGATTCCTTTGCCATTATCTCTAACGGCGAATAAAATCTTATCCCCTTTACTTTCATTTTGAATATCAATGACCAAGTCTCTATTTTCGCTTTTAAACTTAATCGCATTCTTAATAAGGTTATCAAAAAGAATATTGAGATGCACTTTTCTAATTTGAACGGGCAACTGCAACTTGGAAAAATTAATAACCGTATTCGTACACTTTAATTTATTCTTGACATGATAGATAATCCCTTCAATTACTTCTTTGGGTTCTATTAATTCTAACTCACTCTCTGTGCTTTCTAAGGTGGCATATTGAAGAAGGTCTTCCAGCATGGTATACATGTGGGTTGAACTTTTTACAATAAATTCGAGAAATTCTTTACCATCATCATCTAAAACACTATTGTATCTTTTATGAATCAAACTTCCAAAACCACCAATATTACGCAAAGGTTCTTTTAGGTCGTGTGCAACGATATAAGCGAATTGCTCCAATTCCTCTTTTTGACGATTGATCATTTTATTTTTATTCTCCAATAGAAAAATTTCAGACTCTCGCTCTTCTAATAAGTCAAACATCGAATTACTCTCTTGAGTTTCCTCAATACGATCCTTGATTGATATGATTTTGTCAGCAGCTAAACAAGCTTCTTTAAATTCTCCTTTATCCCAGTGATATTTTTTCAATGATTCAAGGCAACTAATTTGCAAAGTACTCAGTGTTTCATCTTGAGAATACTCAATAGCTTCCTGAATAGAAATTTCAAAAAGGGCTTCATCTCCTTTCGCCAATGCAAAATTCCCTCTATTCATTAAGGACTCTATAATCACACTGGTATTGTTTCTTTTTTTAGCTGATACTAAAGCCAGATCGATGTATTCAAAGGATTCATTTGGTCGATTCGTTTGATGTAGTAGTTTACCTAAAGTGTTTAATACGAAACCTTTGATGTAATGAATGGATG
The DNA here is from genome assembly GCA_937921775.1 of uncultured Saprospiraceae bacterium. Classification (GTDB taxonomy): domain Bacteria; phylum Bacteroidota; class Bacteroidia; order Chitinophagales; family Saprospiraceae; genus CALGLS01. The sequence goes on along the minus strand of CAKZUK010000108.1, from coordinate 46,885 downwards.
AATCTGTCTTTGCAATTTCGTCAGAAACCTCAAGCCCTTCTCTTAACAACTGCTCTGCCTTTTCATTCTCTCCCAATGCACTGTAAACGCCGCTTAAGTTTTCCAGAATAAAAACCCTAATCACAGAATATTTATCCGCAATTGCCATTCCTTTCTCAAGATACTTAAGTGCTTTATCGTAGAGCTGAGAATCTTTATAAAGACTTCCAATATTGTTGTACAAATTGACATTTAGCTCCGCTAGATCGCATTTAATCGCTTTGAAGAAATAATCCAATGCCAAACTATTTTTGCCAAAACCATTAGAATAGACAGCTCCTAATTCTTTATAGCAATAAGCCAATCGTTTTTTATCTTCAGGAAAGTGATAATGAATAAATTGGAGAGCGACCCTCCCCTGTCGAAGAGATTTAGAATAAAATCCCTGGCGCATACTCAGCGGTATAATTCTTAATAAACAATCCACTTGTATTTCATAAGCGTCCTCTGTTTCAGCAAGAATTACTAATTCTTCATAGATAGCAAGTGCTCTTCGAGGATCCTTTCCCTCTAGCTTTCTATTCTCTTCAAAGCTATCTTTTAAAGAAGCATGTGTAACCGTGGGGATATCAATCATAATTTAGCGGATTTTCATTCTAAAGCGATTAAGTGTTACTTTAATATGCCAAAATAAATGCCAAATGAGTATTTCCTACTTATAACTCAGCTTCTACACTACTTAACAGATCTTTAACCCCTTTCCCATTGCTTAAAACAACTTTAACAGCTTACCTTTGTTTTAAAGCCAATATGTAGATTACTACTGCGTTTTTAATGTAACTATTCGCTAGTTTTATTTAGAAACAAGGGAGCGAAATTCGATTTAAAATTTTTATCGTTTTTCAAATTGATTCACGCTTAAACATCCAATATCATGAAAAATTTAATGCTTATACTACTTTGTACTGTTTTTGCCTTCTCCTGTTTCGCACAGGACAACGATTTTACCAGTGAATCTGACCCTAAGGCTACTGCTTTACTAAAAAAGATCAGTGAAGAATACAAAGCGCTCAAATCTATGGAGGTTAATTTTTCACTTACTATAGAAATTCCTGAAGCTGATGTAGAAGTACAGGAAGGTAAAATGGCTCAGCAAGGCGATAAATATCGAATGCAGATGGGAGGCCGCGAAATCATCAGCAATGGCAGCAAACTCTGGTTATATATGGAAGACAGAAATGAGGTGCAAATCAATGATATTGATGAAGACGAAGATGCAGAAAGTATTATGTCTCCCAATGATTTGTTCAACATGTATGAAAAAGGAGAATACATCTACGCCCTAAGTGCTGAATTTACCGAAGCTGGCAAAACCGTTCAACAAGTTGAATTCAAGCCAGTTGACAAGTATTCTGAATACACCAAGCTTCGCCTCACCATCGAGAAGAAGGGGAGCAAAGTAAAACGTATGAAGGTATTCGGCAAAGATGGCTCACGATACACCCTTACCATCGATAAGCTCTTAAAAGATAAAGCTTTCGCTGAAACCTACTTTGTATTCAACAAATCAGAATATCCAGAAGGCGTAAGAATCAACGATATGAGTATGGACTAGATGAAAAAATAGCTACAAGCTAATCATATAGCACAACATAAGAAATCCCGCATTTTGAATATTCAGATTGCGGGATTTCTTATGTTAAGTCATTCGCGTGCCCTTATTTACACTTCAAGTCTTCTATATGCCCTAAAGAGGATATTCTCCTTATCAACTCCAATTTTTTCCGTAATTTTGTACCAACAATCAAATTATAAGTCTAAGCTGTGAGTAACAACAAAATGACCAATGAGATTTAAATCACGTATCGTAAAACCTTTTGCTAAACGAATTTCAAAAAAGATTCGTACTTGGTCCAGCCATCCTCTCGAAAGTCAGGAGGCTATGTTCAATATGCTAATCAAAGAAGGTCGAAAAACTGCCTTTGGGAAAGATCACGATTTCGAAAATATTGACTCTTACGAAGCATACAAAGAGCGAGTCCCTGTCAAAGATTACGAAGGCATCCGATCATATGTAGAACGAATCAAGAAAGGTGAAGCAGATGTTCTCTGGAAAGGTTTTCCCACTTACTTCGCAAAAACTTCTGGTACTACATCTGGGGTGAAATATATCCCAATCACTAAAGCAAGCCTACCCAATCATTTCGGTACTGCGCGTAACGCACTTTTTCATTACGCACACCAGACCAATCAAATTGAATGGCTAGATGGTAAACTCATATTTTTATCCGGCAGCCCTGAGGTTACAAAAGTAGGTGGTATCAATACTGGACGACTATCAGGTCTAGTCAACCATCAGGTACCTTCTTGGTTGCAAAGAAATCAGTTGCCCAGTTACGAAACCAATCGCATTGAAGAGTGGGAAGACAAACTCGACAAGATAGTCGAAGAAACGCTGCATCAAGACATGCGACTCATCAGTGGTATTCCACCTTGGGTACAAATGTACTACGAACGTCTGCTCGATGTTAGCGGTAAAAAGAAAATCATAGATTTATTTCCTAATTACTCCATCTTCGCTTATGGAGGTGTCAATTTCGAACCTTACCGTTCCACACTCGAACAACTTGTTGGCAAGCGCATTGATACCCTCGAAGCTTATCCTGCATCTGAAGGATTTTTTGCATTTCAAGATGACCAAAGCGAGCCAGGTTTATTACTCAATTCGCACTCCGGTATTTTCTTTGAGTTTGTACCAGCTGATGAAATTCACAATGAAAACCCTTCTCGTTTCTCTTTAAAAGATATTGAAGTAGGTGTCAACTACGCCATCATTATCAATAGCAATGCAGGACTTTGGGCTTACAATATTGGTGATACCGTAAAGTTCGTTTCTAAAGATCCATACCGCCTAGTGGTAACTGGTCGTATCAAACATTTCATTTCCGCTTTTGGCGAACATGTGATTGGTAAAGAAGTAGAAGAATCATTACAAGGAGCTACTAAAACCGAAGACGTCCGCGTAGTCGAATTCACCGTAGCTCCACAGGTCAACCCACCCAATGGTGAAGCGCCCTATCACGAATGGTTCATTGAATTTGAAAAGATGCCTGCTGATTTATCTGCTTTCGCAAAAAAGCTTGACCAACAAATGGAGCAACAAAACATCTACTACGAAGATCTCATCAAAGGCAAAATTTTACAAACACTAAAAATCACCCCTCTCCAAAAAGATGCTTTTAGAAGCTTGATGAAGGCTCGTGGTAAATTGGGTGGCCAGAATAAGGTGCCTCGCTTGTCGAATGACCGAGATTTAGCTGATGAGTTGCAGGGGTATTTGTTATAGAGGAATTAATTATCGGTTCATAAAGAATACAAATCTTCTTATGTCTAAATCAACGACCAATATAAAGGTCAAAAAAATAACAAAGGCGACAAGCACTGAAGCCAATGACTTCCTAGCCATAGAAGAACCACTAGAAATCCAACTAGCTTGGAAGGAAGCTGGAGTTGCCAAACAAAAAAGTATCTCCATCACTATGCGTACACCAGGGCATGATGTGGATTTGGCAATCGGTTTTTTATTTACAGAAGGCATCATTCAAAGTCCTCAGCAAATCACAGAAGCAGCGCATCTCCCCTCCTTCGATCCTGCTACTAAAGAAAATCGCATACTTTTAGTACTCGACGATCAAACACAAATTGATTTCAAAAAATTGGAACGTCATTTTTATACTTCCTCTAGCTGTGGAGTCTGCGGCAAATCTTCCATCGATGCCGTTTATGCTACTGGTATTCGTCCATTAAAAATAGATCAGCCCCTTTTCAATCAACAACTCATCCATCAACTCCCCACAAAACTTCGAGCACAGCAAACCATCTTTGAAGACACTGGTGGCCTACACGCCGCTGCCCTATTCAGCACCAAAGGAGAGCTACTTCTTCTCCGTGAAGATGTAGGTCGCCACAACGCAGTAGACAAGCTAATAGGAGCTGCTCTACAAAATGCCCCTGAAATACTAAGCCAATCCATGATATTGGTCAGTGGTCGGGCCAGCTTTGAGTTGATCCAAAAATCGCTAATGGCTGGTATTCCGCTACTTGCAGCTGTAGGTGCCCCCTCTAGCCTTGCCATTCAAATGGCCACGGATTCTAATATGACGGTCCTTGGCTTTGTCAAAAATGATCGATATAACATTTATTGCCATTCTGGACGTGTAGTATAGAACTTAAGAATAAGAAGTGAGAAGCCTCTATATAGGGAAACTTCGCTCTCCGGTCTTCCGTCTTCCGTCTTTTTTACCTACCTTTGCCCCTCATTTATTTTTATCATCAAAATCTACAACATCATGGGTCGAGGAGATCGCAGAACTAAAAAAGGAAAGATCACTAGAGGATCTCATGGCAATAGCCGTCCTAAAACAAAAAATATTAAGCCAACAGAAGCTAAGCCAGTAGAAGCTAAAGTAACTAAGGAGGCTACAGAGCCTAAGACAGAAGCTTAAGTAAAACACTTAGTTTTCTCTTGAAATTGAAAATAGCGAATATCAATACGATTTTCGCTATTTTAGTTTCTACTTATCCTTAAATACTAACGGTAAATAATCCTGTTTTCTATGAAAATAAGAATACGCAACAACAGTATCCGACTGCGTCTAATGCAAGCTGAAGTCAATCAATTTGATGAAAATCAAGTAGTTGAAGCACGTATTCAATTCGGAGCTAAGCCAAGTGATACATTAATTTACCGCTTGGAGAAAAGTGATTCTGCTAGCTTCATTCAAAGCACATATTCTAATAATTGCATATCAATTGTTGTTCCCCAAAAGACTGGTGCGGCTTGGGCCAATTCTGATCAAGTCAGTCTTGCTGCTCAACAAGAAATAAATGGTGAAACCCAATTAGATATACTAATAGAAAAAGATTTCCAATGCCTTACAGATAGAGTAGGTGAAGATGAATCTGATGCCTTTCCCAATCCTAATTCCTCCTGCTAATCTATCACACTATTTGCCTTATTCCTCAAGACCAATAGACGACTTGGGCTAATACTCCAACCTTCTTCTGTCACTTCAATCGCAATTTTTACAAAAAGTAAGTGTTCTTCTCCTTTACCTTCGCACTACCAAATAAAAAGCGGCAACGCTTATTTCAAACTCCCCCCTCTATTTATTCAATTCCCCCTCGCCTAAAGCCAAAAAATTATGCAAAAGGATTTTACTACCACAGAGAATTCTGAAAAAATCAAACATTCTATTCGAATGATTGAAAAAAGAATTGAAACCAATAAACAAATATTGGGACAATCAATCAAAGCAGTTCAAAGCAATCAAGAAAACAACAGTGGTGCTGGCAACAGTACTTCTGCGCATTCTGCTATTGAAGATTGCAAAGCTGCCATTCGAAAATTAGAATTCATTCAAGTCCATTCCAGACAAGTAAATCAGGAAACTATTCAACAACTGATTCAACGATACAATGAAATGGCAATTGCTCAAATTAAAAATACCATTCAAACAGCAGAGCCACTTAGCTAATTAAATGAGCTGTCTGTCTTCGGTAACAATCAAAATATTAAAACTTTCCTAAACATAAGAAAGCCCGCTAGCGTAGTGTTTACGTTAGCGGGCTCATTCTTTTTAAAATGCTACATCCACTACTCTCCTACAAACAACTTCCCAGTAGTAAACTTTCCTTGCTCATCTTCGACTCGATAAAAATACATTCCCTTAGTCAGCTTGTTTCGTTGAAGAACATACTGTTTTACAACAAGCTTGTCTACAGTGTGCACTGCACTTCCTAACATGTCATACACAATCAAACGAAGTCCCCCATCACTTTCTGGCAATTCAAAAACTGCTTGCTCCTTCATTGGATTTGGAAACACACGAACACCCTCTAATACTTGCAATGGATCATTGGTTGCGACTGGCAAATCTAAGCCACTTGTGTCAATGACAAACATCATCCCAAAGAGCATCATCTCATCATTTGAAGTGGGACCCCAAGCTACAGGATTTGGACCATCATTGAGATAGCTTGCCTCATGTAAAAAGCCATTGGTAAGATTTACAGATATCAAACTTGGAAATGCACGAGTAGGAATATGCTGATAATCAAAAAATGGTGAAGCACAATCAGGAATACCGTCTGGACAAGAACCATCGTACAAAATTTCTCCTTGACCACCACCAGCTAATCGCTTCCAGATCTTGTAGCCCGTCCCATACTGATGCGTATGACCTCCTAGACTCCAAACGTAAATATCTCCAACTGGATAAGTAAAATCGTCAACAAAGGAAATTGGGTTTCCATCATTAGGAATATTTATTCCAAAGTAAGGAATCAAGGTGGTATACATTTCCTGAGCAGCGGTTCCAGCAGTTTGTGTATAAACGTTGATATAACCTTCTGCTTTGTAAGTATTGGTCGCAGAATAATTGATATAGTGTGGATTCAAATCTAGAACAACATCATTCTCCCATACAAAAGCAGTTCCTTCAGGAAGTTCAATATTACTTGCTTCCTGCACCGAGGCAACAATACCAATATCATTATGATTATTTTCTAACCTAAACCCATGCTCCGTATCTGTATCTGCTCCCGGATCGAATCGGTAAACAATCATGTGATGCGAATAACTTGAAATTTTTATATCCAAACGATTCACATCCACATCTGCTGGAAGTTCCATTTCGTACTTAGTATAATATTCAACTTCCGAAAGTGGTTCTCCTGCTGGGTTTAAAAAAAATGGTCCAACTTTTATTTGAAAACCTTCGGATGGGTCTGGTGCTAGTGGAGGAGTTTCAAAAGCATCAAGACCATTTACATTGTAGTAATTATAGATGGTTTGCGGATCAACTACTTCTCCCTCTTCTGGAGCACCGTACAACAACCATTGTCGAACCAACTCTTTCTCTTCATTTGTCAATTGTGGTTCGGTCGCTGGTGGCATCGTTTCACCAGCATCGGAGTCCAACTCAATCGTTGCTTCTAAGTCGCCATTTATTTTTCTGAATAAAAAACTTTTATCTGCTCGCCCTTTGGAGATATATTCATAACCTTGCGTTGCTGCGTGGTCATTATCAGGTGTCACTCCAACAATATTATTTCTTACATAGAGTGCTCGTTCCAATTCAGTGGCGCCTACACCTTCTAAATCTAATCCTGATTGTGGGTTTGCATTGTCATGGCAAGCGGCACACTTCTCCTGAAAAATTTGATAGACTGCCAAAGTGGTGGATTGAGCCTGCAGGAAAAAGCAGTTCGTAATTAAAAGAAATAGTATGGTGCTTAATTTATTCATAATTCGAATTTTCGATAATCAGGTAAAAAGAATTACTGCAAGATAACGAAAAGGTAGAAGTTTCTACAAAAAGTAAGCCCGCTAACGTAGCATTACGTTAACGGGCTTACTTTTAAAAAAGAGACATTCGTCTTTATTCAATAATCAACTTACCAGTCTTCTGCTGTCCTTTCATATCCTCGATTGTAAAAATATACATTCCCGCTTGTAAATTCCCTTTTTGAATTTCGAATTGATTGGTTTGAATACCCGATTCATTTCGAACTTCTTTTCCGAGCATATCATACATTCGGAAGTTCAGCTCACCTAATTCACTTGGCAAGTCTACAATAGCACCATCCTTCATCGGGTTAGGACTTACCTTGAGTCCCTCAAACACATTTGTATCTTTTGTTGCCGTTCCTATACCTACTTGATCCTCCGTGTACATCAATACCAACACCATCATTTCATCATTAGATGTAGGTCCAAAATTTACAGGAAAAGGCCCATCGTTAATCCACGAAGCCTCATGAATAAAGCCTCTTCCAAATCCCATATCGAGTGGCATCAGTGGTTCGTTGTATTGTATTGGAATATGTTGGTAATCAAAAAACGGAGAAGCACAACCAGGAACCCCATCTGGGCAAGATGCATCGTAGATGAGTTCACCTTGTGTAAAATCTTCACGCTTATAAACTTTATAATCCGTTCCATATTTATGAGTGTGCCCCATAATTCCCCACACAAATATTTCACCAAGTCCATTATCAGAAAAGGTCTGATCGTGGCTAATAGGATTCCCATTATTTGGAATTGGAATGTTACCATTCACAATCAATTCTGTTTTCATTTCATGCTCCGCAGTTCCTGCAGGCTGAGTATAAACATTGATGTATGCTTCCGCCTGATAAACCATCGAAGAAGAATAGTTGATATAATGAGAATTTAAATCAAGGATCAAATCATCATCCCACATAAAGGCAGTAGTCGCTGGCAGTACTAAATCAGTCTCTTCTTGTACAGCTGTAACCAAACCAATAGCTGAGTGATCTGGATCTAGTCGCAAACCATGCGGAATAAAATTAGCTGCACTTGGGTAATCGAAGTTGTAAATAATTAGGTGATGTGAAGAACTTGCAATTTTCATATCGATACGGTTGATGTCTTTATCAGCTCCCATATCTAATTCATACTTTTGATAATATTCTACTTCAGAACCAGTCTGACCTTGTGGACGTAAAAAGAAAGGTCCCATTTTAATTTGAAAACCCTCTGATGGGTCTGGTGCCTCAGGTGCTACTTCAAAACTAGCAATACCATTACCGCTATAATATTCTTCCAATAATGCTTCATCCACAACGGTTCCGGTAGCAGGCGCTCCATAGAGAATCCATTGACGAACCAATTCTTTTTCTACATCAGTTAATTGTTCATTAGGATACGGAGGCATATCCTGACCTGCGTCAGCGTGTAGCTCAATCGTTTGCTCTAGTCCCAGATTTATTTTTCTGAAAAGAAAACTTTTGTCTGGACGACCTGGATAAATATAGGAATAGTCTGAATTAGCAGCCTGTGTATTTCCTGGAGTCACATTGAATACATTGGAGTACACATCTGCAGCTCGCTCAAGAGTAGTTGCCCCCTCTCCCTTCAAATCAAGACCAGCTTCAGGGTCAACTGTACCGTGGCAGCTTGCAACACCACACTTGGTTTCTAATATTTCGTACACAGCTAGGCTCGTTTGTGCTGTCAGTTGGTTAAAACAAAAAATTGCAGTTAATACTGCGAGAGTAGATATTCTTTTTAACATAGCTTAAAAATTAGGTGGTTAATTAAGATTTTGAGCTTTAAATCTTAGTGTTTACTAAAGCATCTTCAGGTATATGACGTGATAGGCAACTTTCTACCCCTATTGACCACCTGATTAATATTAGCTTGCTTTAAAATGGTCAATTCACTCTATGAGACGGATAAAGTTATGAAATGTTAGCCAAAAGGATGAAAAACCCCACGATATAGACAAAAATCTACCAAACATGCAATAAGGAGCTAGTAGAATAGGAGCTCCCTTTTGCCCAAATGAATCCATTTGAAAAGCCTTCAAACTGAAGCGTGGAATAAACCTTTGATTATTAGATAAATAGGTATACTTTAACATGAAGAAACAACGTTTAATTAGAATGCTATTAAGATTTATAGCAAATAGATTTAGAATTGTACAATTGTGCAAAAATCCTTATCTTTGCGCTCCAATGAGAAGAAATTTCATATTTTATATATTAATCACTTTCGTAGTACTCTCGGTTTCGAGCTGTAAGACTGAATTTGAGAAGATCAGAGCTGGAGGAGACACCAAGCTTATTTACGATAAGGCCTTTGAATACTATGAAAATGAGGAATACCTCAAAGCTCAGACCTTATTTGAAATCATAATTGGTAGCCTGAGAGGGCAATCAACAGCGGAAAAGGTGTATTTTTACTATGCTAACACACATTATAAGCTCAGAAAATACATTCTAGCTTCTTATTATTATAAGAATTTCGCAAATACTTTCCCTAATAGCCAGTACCGCGAAGAGGCAGAATTCATGTCGGCTTACTCAAATTACGAACTTTCGCCAACATATCGTCTCGATCAAACGTATTCACTTAAAGCTGTGGATGAATTTCAGCTTTTCGCAAATACCTACCCTACTAGTGACCGGGTGCCTAAAGCGAATCAGATTATTGATGAGATTCGTGTTAAAATGGAAACTAAGGCTTATTACGAAGCTGAACTATACTACGATCTTCGCCAATATCAATCTGCGACACACTGCTTTGACAATATGCTCAAAGATTATCCGGATTCAGAAAATTCAGAGAAGGTACGTTACATGATTGTGATTGCTAATTTTGATTTTGCTGAAAATAGTATCTACGAAAAAAGATCTGAGCGATATCAAAATACAGTCAAAAGAGCGCAGGACTTCTTGTCAAAATATCCTTCCAGCCAATACGCAAAGGAAGTTAAGTCTATAAAAAATAATTCAGAAAAAAAATTAAAAACCTACTCATAATGTCAGACATCAAATCAAAAGTACAAGGATTAGAGCCAAATCTTCAGGCAAGAAACATTCATTCTTTCGTAAAAGACACTGATAATATTTATGAGTCTTTATCTATCATCTCTTTACGGGCAAAGCAAATAGCTGTTGACCTAAAGGTAGAATTGCATTCTAAACTGGAGGAATTTGCGGTAAGCTCTGAAACAATCGAAGAGATTCACGAAAATAAAGAACAAATCGAAATTTCTAAATTCTACGAGCGTCTACCTAATCCGGTATTGATCGCTTCTGATGAATATTTGAAAGGTGAAATTCACCACCGATACAAAGACGAAAAGAAAACGTTTTAATATAGATTTGCTTAAAATCAATATTCTAAAATAAATCAATAGCCAGGCTTTATACAATAAGGTTTGGCTATTGTTGTATTAAAGAGGAAGAGAGAAAACGGAAGTTTCCCACTATCATAAATAGACTATGCGGAGCACACGTTCAAGTGAACTTTGGTCCTCCGTCTATCAGACTTCGCGCTCTTTCAACTATTTCTAACAAACGCTTAAATCCTCAATATGACTGCACTAAAGGGGAAAAAAATTATTCTCGGAATCACAGGAAGTATCGCGGCTTATAAGTCAGCTTTCTTAACGCGCTTACTCATCAAAGCAGGAGCCGAAGTTCAAATACTGATGACTCCCGCGGCTACTCGTTTCATCTCTCCGCTCACCCTTTCTACCTTATCCAAAAAAGCAGTATTCACGGAAGTGAGTGCTGAAGATAGTTGGAACAATCACGTAGACATGGGACTGTGGGCTGATATTATGCTAGTGGCTCCAACCACTGCCACTACGCTCGCAAAAATGTCACAGGCCATTTGCGACAACATTATTACCGCAACTTATCTCTCTGCTAGATGTCCTGTTTTCTTTGCACCTGCAATGGATCTTGACATGTGGCAGCATCCAGCAACTCAAGACAATGTACAACGACTACAATCTTTTGGCAATCATCTGATTCCTGTCGGAAACGGAGAACTAGCGAGTGGATTAGTTGGAGATGGTCGCATGGCTGAGCCAGAAGATATCGTACGCTTACTTTCTGATTTTTTGCAAAAAGAGCAGAGCCTTAGCGGCAAAACATTTTTAATCACTGCAGGGCCAACTTATGAACATTTAGATCCTGTTCGATTCATCGGCAACCACTCCTCTGGCAAAATGGGGATGGCCATCGCGGAAGAATTGGCCAACCGGGGTGCCCAAGTCAAATTGGTTTTGGGCCCATCTAAACTAAGTACCAACCATAGTCTCATAGAAACCATCAGAGTACAATCTGCTCAAGAAATGTACGAGGCTTCCAAAAAGGAATTTGACCACTGTGACGGAGGTGTTTTGGCCGCAGCTGTAGCCGATTATCGCCCCAAAACAGTTTCAGATAAAAAAATCAAAAAATCAGGTAATAGTCTTACCTTAGAATTAGAAAAAACGATCGACATCGCTGCATCTTTAGGCAAAGTCAAACGTAAAGATCAATTACTAGTCGGATTTGCTTTGGAAACCAACAACGAAAAGGCAAATGCTGAAGGTAAACTCAAAAAGAAAAACTTTGACTTTATCGTTCTCAACTCCCTAAATGACAAAGGGGCTGGTTTTAATCATGATACCAATAAGATTTCAATCATCCGTAAGGACAATAAGATCAAAGATTTTAAGTTAAAAACAAAAAAAGCTGTTGCTATCGACATTGTTGATGAAATAACTGAATTCTTGGGATGAGAAATCAAGTCAAGTGAGCCTTTACAAGCTGACTGATATCTGGCAACTAAAACAGTCTTTACTGTCTATAAAAATTTATTGAAATATGAAAAAGTTAGTACTATCCTTAAGTCTTGTTCTTTTTGTGTCTTTGGGCCTAATTGCTCAAGAATTCCAATTTAACGTATCGGTTAATACACCTCAACTTAAGAGGACCGATCCACAGGTTTTCAAGGACTTGGAAAATGCAATAACAGATTTTTTAAACACCCAAAAATGGACAGATGATGTTTACGAACCAGAAGAGCGTATTCAGGGTAACATCCAGATTAACATAAAAGAAGAACTCTCACAAAACGAGTTTACTGCAGAACTTCAAATTCAGGCTTCCCGCCCAGTCTTTGGTGGTAGCTACAATACGGTTTTACTTTCACACGCTGATAAAAATTTGGTCTTTACCTACGAGCAGTTTCAACCACTGCAATACACTCAGAATGCCTTTAATGATAACTTAACTTCTATCTTGTCTTTTTACGCTTACACAATTCTAGGTATCGATTATGATTCTTACTCTCCTTTTGGAGGTGAACAATATTACCAAACTGCTAACGATATTATTTCGACTATACCTTCTGGATTGACAGGTAAATACAAAGGCTGGAGATCAAGTGATGGAAATAGAAATCGCTACTGGGTCATTGAAAGTACACTTAGTCCAAGAGCACGTAACTACCGTCAGGCAATGTACGATTATCACCGCCTTGGCTTAGACATGATGCACTCTGATCAGGAAACAGCCAAATCGATAATACTACAAGCTATCGAACAAATTGGAACGGTCAATAAAGCTTACCCGCAAGCTATGATTATTCAAATGTTTGCTAACGCAAAGGCTGCTGAAATTGTAGAAATTTTTAAAGAAGGAAGTAGTCAACAAAAAACAAAAATTCGGCAATTAATGTCTAAAATGGATGCCGCCAATGCGAATAAGTATAAAGCTATTGGGAGGTAGATAACTAGAATGGGGCGAGTCGAAGTTAGAATTAGAATTAGAATATTCCCGCAGCCGCGGAGCTTACGTTAGAAGGCGATTCTAATTCTAATTTCAACTCACATTCTAATTCCATTGCGTTGGAGTTAAGCCCCATCCCCCACCTCCAACTTTCCATCTCCCTCCTCCAACTAAAAAAACTTACTATGCAAAAAAAATACTCGCTACTCTTCCTAGCCTTCCTCCTATCCACAGCTTTTTTGCAAGCTCAAAACAAATCTAAAGTTACCTGGGGTAAAGAATATACGGAACCTTCGGGGACTATGATTTCTAAAGTTGTTTCTTGGAACAAGAATGGCTTCTTTGCACTTCGGGTAAAAAATTCCAACCAAACAAACGTAGCGGATGGTCCTTCAAAAGTAATTTTAGAGCGTTACGATGGTTCCATGAACCTTGTAAAAAGTAAAGAACTCAGCTTAAAAATAAAAAAGAAAAAACGACAGTTTGAAGATTTGATGGTGATTGGTGGGCAACTGTATTTCTTTACTTCATTTAACAATCAGGCCAAAAAGAAAAACTATCTCTTCGCACAACGAATAAGTCCAAAAGGCCTACAACCAGCGAGTGATTTAAAATTCATTGGTGAAATAGATACCAAAAATAAGTATCAGGAAGGAAGCTTCAATTTTCATATCTCACGAGACAGTAGCAAGGTTCTAGTTTACAATCAACTACCCTACAAAAAAAATACGCCAGAGCGTTTTGCATTACGTGTTTTTGACAATGAAATGCAGGAACTTTGGTCAAAAGACATCCGACTTCCTTATGATGACAATCAATTTGTTGTTGAAGATTATCAGGTGGATAACGAAGGTAATGTTTATCTATTGGGCGTACTTTACACCGATGGATCTTCTTTAGTCCGTCGAAAAGGAAAACCCAATTACAAATACGTGATACTTGCCTACAATAAATTGGGTGAAGAACTAACAAAATATAAGATTGATCTCAAAGATAAATTCATTACGGACCTGACCTTTAGGGTTGCAGATAATGGTGAATTAATTTGTTCTGGATTCTATTCTGAAAAAGGAACTTACAGTATGAAAGGCACCTACTTTTTCAGGGTTGACCCCAAAGAGAAACAAATATTTAATAAGAATGCCAAAGAGTTAGATTTTGATTTTCGAACGGAATACATTTCTGAAAAGAAAAAAGGAAAACTAAAAAATAGGGAACGAAATGGCGATGTAAAAAAAGCAGCCGAGTTATATTCCTACTCACTCGATCACCTCATTCTTAGAAATGATGGAGGAGCACTTCTAATTGCCGAGCAATATTTTGTAGAAGAGCAAGTTGATAATTATGGCTACGGACTTAACGGTTACAATCAAAATGTTCGATACGATTATTATTACAATTACAATGACATCATTGTGGTAAATATCAATCCAAATGGAGAAGTAGAATGGACAGCTCGCATCCCAAAACGCCAAGAAACAAGAAATGATGGTGGTTATTTTTCATCCTATGCCATGTCCATCATTAGAGATAAAATTTACTTTATCTATAACGACAACGCCAAGAACTTTAGACTCGATAAAAAAACAAATAAGTTTTATAACTACAATGGTTCCAACTCAATCATTGCGCTCACGGCTGTGCATCAAGACGGAGATGTCAACACCTCCCCTCTTTATGAAAACATGGACGCCAACATCATCACTCGCCCAAAGGTTTGTCGACAAACTGGTAAAAAAGAAATGGTGATTTTTGGAGAGCGTGGGCGAAGAAGTCGATTTGGGAAGATTCGGTTTTAAAATGTAGAATGTAAAACCGCAAAAGTTAAAACGTAAAAGTTCCTTCTCCCTTATCCGTATCAGACCAGCAACTTTTACATCCTGCCTAGCGGCCCGACAGATTTGAAATTTATCATTTTGCGGTTTTACATTTAAATCTCATTCCCTATCTTACACCCCATGATCAACATAGCCATCTTCGCCTCAGGCACCGGCAGCAACGCCAAAAAAATCATCGAACACTTCATCGGACACGATACTATTCGTGTCGCACTAGTCGTTTCTAATAAGCCCACTGCAAAGGTTTTGACCATGGCTACTGGCTATAACATCCCCACCCTCCGGCTAAAAAAGGCCGTTTTCACGCAAAGTGAAGAAATATTAGAAATTTTTGACAGATATTCCGTCAATTTCATAGCATTGGCGGGCTTTTTGCTGTTAATACCTCCATACCTGGTAAGGAATTATCAGGGCCACATCTTGAACATCCATCCGTCTTTACTTCCAGCATTTGGAGGCAAGGGAATGTACGGTAATAAAGTACACCAAGCCGTCAAAGCTGCAGGAAAGCGGGAATCTGGGATAACTATCCATTTTGTAAATGAACATTACGACGAAGGGAATATTCTCTTTCAGGCTAAATGCGTCATCTCAGCAGAAGATTCAGCTGAAGACATTGCTGCTAAAGTTCTTAAACTAGAGCACGTGCATTATCCTGTCGTTATTGAAAAATTGTTGATGAAAGAAGGGAAAGGGATAAATTAATTCTTTAGTAGTATTGTTTTAGTCCGAAGACGGAAGACGGAAGCTTCCCTATAGCGTGTTACACGATCGCGGGAAACTTCGGGCTTCGGTCTTCCATCTCAATTAATGACACCCAAACGCATCTAATATTCTCAAAATCAGTATAAATCTGCTTGAGGAGTATGGTGTCAGGCCTCGGTTTTCCGTTAGCCTATGGGTTTTCTGATATCTGATTGCTAGCTCATGTCCTCAATAAAATAAAAATCAAGATCATGAAATATTCACTAAGTATCTTCATCTGCCTCTTTGCATTCACCTTAAGTGCACAAAACCTAAGCTGGAAAAAGCATAGTAAAATCGCAGATAAACTTTTTGAACAAGGTAAATATGCCGATGCTGCGGAACATTATGAAGCAGCATGGAAAAAGAAACCTACCAAGAAAGACTTGATTTACAAAGCCGGCGATTGCTATTATGAACTCAAAAATTTTCGAAAAGCAGCTGAAACCTACAAGCGCGTCAAAGATGAAAACGGTGACGTAGGCTTGGCTGGATTGAAATATGCTCGTGCCCTAAAACAAGATGGACAATATGAACTAGCTAAAAAGGAATTACTTTCCTACAACAAAAAATATAAAGGTGATGACAAAAAAGTTGTTTCCAAACTGGTGTTTAATGAACTTGCAGGTTGCGACATGGGGCTGGCTATCGAAGACGAAGTAAACAAATCTATCGTCATCGAACATCTTAGCGAAAGTATAAACACACTGGAAAACGAGTTTGCACCAATCCCTTTTTCAGATGACATTCTCTACTTTTCATCTACCATGTCTGGCGACGCAAAGATGTATCGATCGCAACGTCAATCGGGGGTATGGACCCAAGCTGTAGTTCCAGACCTTCCCACAATTACGAGCGGACAGATTTGCCATGGCTCTTTTTCACCAGACAATCAGCGATTCTACTTTACCATCTGCCAAACTAATGGAGTCTGGAAAGGCACCAAAACCAATTGCGATATTTACGTAACAAGAGTTGAAGATAGTGGTTGGTCTAATCCCGAAAAATTGAGAGACTATATACGAATGGAAGGTAATACTGCCACTCACCCATTCGTAGTTCACACCGAAAAAGAAGAAATTCTTTACTTCTCTTCTGACCGTGAAGGTGGTTTTGGTGGCTTAGACATCTGGTATACCAAAAGGCAATTGGCTTCTGATGATGTTGACTTTTCCTTACCCAAAAATGCTGGCCCTCGAATCAATACTTTGGGAGATGAGGTTACCCCCTTTTACAATGCGCAAACGGAGGTCTTATATTTCAGCTCGAACGGACATGTGACCTTGGGTGGTTTTGATATTTTTAAAGCCAAAAAATTGGGTAATCGTTTTGACAAACCAGAGCACCTTGGCTTACCATTAAACTCTTGCAACGACGACTACTACTACATCGAAGAGAAAAATGGATCTGGTGGGTTTCTAGTTTCTAATCGTTTATTCGGTTTGGAAAAAATCAATACGATTGAAAACGATATTTTTATTTTCGCTACGCCTAGCGCTCAAATTATGGCTACCGGGAATATTGCTGGAAAGAATAATGAAAAATTAACTTCGGTCAACGTCAACCTTTATGAAGTTAAAAACTCCACAAAGAATCGTTTGCTTACATCACGTGTTGTGGAAAACGGTGCCTATCAGTTTGTACTACTTCCTAACACTGAATATCGACTGACGGTTTTGAAAGATGGGTATAAGTCAGAAGAGAAGCGTTTCAGCACCTTCGATAACGACGGAAAAAGTAATTACTCAATGGATTTTCAACTTGCTGAATTGGGGGCTATCGTTGATAATACAGCGGGTAGTAGCCCTCCCGTCTTCACTGATTCTAATACTGGTCGAACTACGACTACTACAGATAACAATACAAACATCGGCACCGCTTATACAGACAACAACAAGACGCCAACTGTCATCATTGATACCCGACCAACTCTCCCTCCTCCTGTAAAATACAAACCTAAGACAAAGTCAAAACCAAATAATACTAGCACACCTACACACAGTGGTGTTTATTACAAAGTTCAGCTAACAGTAGTTCTCAAATTTAATCCCAGTCAATCTATGTTTAGAGAAGTCAAAACTATGGGTAGATTGGATACAGAATACATGGCTGAGAAAGATTGGTACCGTGTATTGGTTGGTGACTTCTTTAGTTTAAAAGAAGCTCGTGACGCAATGCTTCAAGCACAGCAATATGGTTTCTTTGATGCCTTTTTGGTGAAGTACCGGAATGGACGTCGGGTTACTCCGTAGGAATTGGAACTCGGATGTGAATTAGAATATACTTCTAAGCCTTGGAGGAAAATTCTAGTTCACATTCACACTTCAATTCTAATTCCCTTTCGTTCATTATACCCCGCCACTCCTTGTAGCCCTCCAGTATGTACAATCACAATGGTACTCCCCTTTTTAAAAAAACCTTTTTCAAGCAAATCCAAAATACCGTAAAACATTTTTCCAGTGTAAATCGGATCTAATGGAATATCCGTTGTCGCTTTAAAATAATTGATAAATTCAATGAGTTCTGGTTTGAATTTAGCGTAGCCCCCGAAATGGTAATCCGTGATTAATTGCCAATTGCTATATTTTTTTGCGACACAATTTCCCAGTAATTTTTGAATATCTGATTTTAGAAAATCGCCTTTTAGTGCAGAAAAAATTAGTGCTTCGGAATCATTTTTTAGTGCCGATATAATTCCGCTGGCCGTTCCACCTGTCCCACTGCTGGTACACCAATAATCAACTTTGGTGTCATCCGGTAGTTGTTCCTTTACCTCAGTTACTATTCGTTCACAGCCTTTTATTCCTAGGCAGTTGGTTCCACCTTCCGGCAAAATGTAGCAAGTAGATTGATCAATGTCTTTAGGGATTATTTTAGCTCGATAGTCGCTCCGTGAGAGAAAATGCAATTCCATATTACATTCATCGGCAAAACGCAATGTAGCTCCGTATTCCCTTGGAGCTTCTCCTCTGATGATTCCTATCGTTTTCAAACCAAACTGACGACCAGCTGCGGCTACAGCGTAGATATGATTTGAGTAAGCACCTCCAAAGGTGAGTATTGTGGCCTTAGCTAAGCGAATCGCTTCTACTAAGTTAAGATTTAATTTACGCCATTTATTACCCGATAAATAGGGATCAATCAGATCATCTCTTTTTACATACACCCTCACATCATACTTATCTAAAGCACTGATAGTCAATAACTCAAGTGGACTTTTTCGTGCTTCAAATTCATCTATTAATTTATTTAAGTCTGGCATTGTTCTTGATATATATAAATTAATAACATATTAAAAGTACTTTATTCATTCTTTTCGCAACATTTGTCCCCCACACTATCGTACTAAGGACTAATAATAGCCCTAAAATAAGAGATAGTGTTAAAATAAAAACTAAGATTCAAGAAAAGGATAAGATCGTACTTAATCTTATATGCATTTTGAAACACTAAGTAATGATTGCGCCGAACCCCGTAAGCATTACCAAAATTGGAAACAAATGAAAAAAAGCAAGATAAAATTACAGGATATCCGGGTAAAAAGTTTTGTAACTTCTTCGTCTACCAACAAATCTAAGAAATTGAAAGGTAATGATGGAGGTTATACCTGGGTTGGCTAATAATCTTTCTCATAAACTAGTCCTATAAGAAGGGCAGTTCACACATTATGTAGATTTAACTTGATTAAATCACACCCCCTAAAATAAGGACTTATCTTAATTGATAAGTCCTTTTTCGTTTGAATACATTCTATTGAAACTTCTGTACCTTTGAGTTAAAATAATTAAGAAAGTTTATATAGTTTTTCTTTAAGAAGTTAACGAGTATGAAATATCAGTGGAAGCAACTCCCCAAAGACGAGAAAGTAAATGTCATCACTCATGCTATTGGTATTCCCCTAAGCCTATTTGCCACTTTCTATTTTTTCTCAAATATTACTTTAGAAGACAAGCCACTTCTTTTCGGAGGAATCATTCTTTATCTCTTTACTATGTTGTTTGTGTATGTGGCATCTACCATTTATCACAGCGCTATTGATCCACGCCATAAGTATCTAACACGTATCGTCGATCACATTGGTATTTACCTGCTCATTGCGGGAACGCATACACCTTTCATTCTCATCTTTTTACCCAATACTTTTGGTTACATATTTTTAGCGCTGCTATGGCTGATTGCTTTAGCAGGAATGATTTTTAAAATCTTCTTTGTAGGAAAGTATGAATTATTTTCGGTAGCTCTTTACGTGGCGATGGGTTGGTCCGGTGCCTTTACAATTCCATTTATGTACGACCAAATGCCTTCAGATGTTTTCTTCTGGTTGCTTATGGGAGGACTGTCTTATACCATAGGTGTTGTCTTTTATGCATGGGAACGGGTCCCACATAATCATTCGATTTGGCACCTTTTTGTCATTGGAGGATCTACAGGACATTACCTCGCTCTTCTCAGTTATTTTTAGAAAAAATAATTGATTCCTAATAATACCGTTGCCTGCGACAAGTCAGTCTCTAGCTCTTCACTTTCATAAACTGGTGTTACTCCTTTTGAATAAGTAGGCGCAGCGTATAAATGTAAATTATTCGTAAGTGCATATGTTAGTTCCGCTCCAGCGGTCAAACTAAAGCTTAAATTATTAATATCATCCAGATAATTTTCTCCTTGCAAGTCACTCCCTTCATAACTTACATTAGCTACACCCGGCAAATTAGAACCTTCTAAAGGAAGTGCAATTCTCAAATCCTTGTTGGTTAAAATATTTGCAGTAGCTCCTGCTGACAGATGAAGCTTTAAACGACCTGAACCTACAGCGTAACGAACTGCTACTGGAACCTGCACCATTTCGAGTGTTTGCTTTGACTTTAACTTAAAAGGTAGAATCTGTCCTTCCTGTAAATTTGGAGCAATAGAACCATGAGACAATACAACATCTACCGGCAGTGAACCATAGGAAGTACTTAAACTACCTGTGTAGGTTCCCTCGTATTCTCCGTCAGCGTTGAGGCTGATATCATCAGAATCGAAAGTAAAGTTGAGTTGATGTTCAGATTTCTGTTGAATCTTATTGTAAGCAAGTCCCGTCTCGACAGACCATTTGTCACTCAACTGATAACCAATTTTAACTCCTGTTTGATAAGATGATGTTGTAAATTGTTGCTTATCCAATAAGTCTTTAACTTCTGTGTTCCCCTTCACTTTCGTTGAAGTCCAGTTCGATCCTATGTAGGCTCCAACATAAACATTTTTCTGATCAACCGCTTTTTCAAAAGGCTCGACTGATCCTAGACTTGGGTAAGAAGAATTTTTCAAAGTAGGTATTATATCAGTCATCCTTTTTGACTTAACATTAAGTGCTACTAATTGCTGCTTTTCCAATTTTGTTGATAGATAGTTAGTATGATTAGATGGCTTGGCAGCAGCAGTTAGTTCAAGTTTAGGATTTACAGCTAAAGAATGATTTTGATTTTCTAAAGGTCGATTTTGACTTTCGTCAAAAAGAATGTTTTGCGATGAAGGAAGTGTTACTGAATTATTATGAATGTTTCTTGTTGTTATGCTTGTTGTATTTTTTGTAGTAGCTGCAATAATGTTATTGGTATTACTAGTTGTGCTTGCTTGACTTGAGGTTGATTCCTCTGTAGGAATACTTGCTATATTATTTTGAAAGTCTTCAGACTGCTTAGTCTTTTGATTATTGTCAATTTGGGTTTGCTTGTTTGCCTGTGCATCTATTTGATGTTGTAGGCCATCAATACTTTGTTGTTGTGAAAGTGTTTGATAAAAGATGGTAATGAATAAAATGGCAGCTGCTACGGACAACCATGGTTTGTTGTCTCCCCACTTCTTCCCTCGGATTTGGCGAACGGTAATGCCCGTTTCAATATTATCCCATACGGCATCAGAAGGCATGTCCCAACCATCAGATGCTATATCTGTGAGCAGATCATCTTGAAGCCCCTTTTGGAAGAAGCTTTCTAAACTGTCTGAATTGAAATTATTACTCATCTTAATCTATAGGTTTAAATTAATTTACCATATTCTTTTACAAGTCCTGTGGTCAGCGTTAAAATGAAAGCAAAAGTGACCAAAGAAAGCCTTGTTTTTATTTTATCGCTAACTTAACTCACGGGATTTCTTAAAGGAGCCTTCATCGTATGTTCCAGTTTTTTTCTAAGAGTAGCCTTAGCTTTAGACAACTGTGATTTTGAAGTATTGATGCTTATGTTAAGTTGGTCTGCGATTTCCTGGTGTGTATAACCGTCTACCACGTAGAGGTTAAAAATCATTTTGTAGCCCGGTGGCAGTTTCTGTATCATCTCGGTGAGTGCCTTTGCTCCTATTCGGCTGTAGATCTGTTCGGAAGCCTCTTTGAGATCAATAATCTGATCTACTTCTATCATGTTGGGGATGCGCTTATTCTTACGGATATGTTGCAAAGCAGTGTTTACCATTACTTTTCGAATCCAACCTCCCAAAGCTCCCTTTCCTGAATATTGATGCAAATCTGAAAAAACTTTAATAAAGCCATCTTGTAAGATATCTTCTGCGTCAGATCTGCCATTAGCGTATCTCAAGCACATTCGGTACATCTGTACCTTATACTGTTCGTACAGAGTCTTCTGACTTTGTCGATCTCCAGCTAAGCATCCTTGTAATAGTTTGGCTTCAGACATCTTTGTTATTTGCGTCATTTTCTGCTATTTCAGCTATAAGACGCTTTTTTCGGCTATTTTCTTTTGTTCGTTTGTCTTTCTTTCCTGTATGGTACCGATTATGTCGGGAAGGTTGCCTATGCAGGTAAAAAAAATCCCGAATCCTGAGAAAGTCAGAATTCGGGATTTTTTTGCGCTAAGCAATCAAAGCATTTAAATACTAAGGCTTGAGTATAATCAAACGCTTAGTCGTAATCGTCTTACCGCGATCATCTTCTAAACTATAAAGGTAAGTACCTTTTCTAAAGTCAGACAAATCAACTCTGATCGCACGATGATTATTAATAATAGAGTACTTATCACTCCAAACTTCTACGCCTAGGATATTGTAAATTTTAAGCTTATAAACCCCTTTTTTCAAGTTAAGAAATTCAAATCGAACTTCATTAATTGCTGGATTAGGTGAAGCAAAAAGATCCGATTTCCCTGTATTTATATAATTAACGCTTGACACAAAGTCATTTGATTTAAACTCTACAAATATGGGATCCTCCGTTGTATTATCAACTGTTACTACTGCAATGGGCTCTTTAGCATCATTACTAAAGAAGTTGTACGTAATGGTGGTATCAACTCCCAAAAAGTCTAGTCCGATAATATCCGTAATATCTACCCATTCAGAAAAAGGGCCTATTCCTACTAATACATCCATCCGGGTTTCTCGCTCCTCAATACGCTTTTCACGAAGCACATCATAAGTACCTCCAGGTATTGAAAGTGTTCCCCAAGCATCTACTACATCCAAACGCTCTGCTGCAATTCTAAACCGAATTGAATCAGGAGCAACAGGCAAACTATCCGTAACCTCTGGAGGCAGAATACTTGCATCAAAGGCAATTACAACATCTGTATCTGCTGTATTCACATCGAAAAAATTCATCGGTGCTCTACGCTCAGGTACTTGTGGATTAAAACGAGCGACTAGATTCAGACCAAAGTTTGCTGGATCCGGTCCAACATATCCCATATTGTCATAAGTCCCAGTAGTCACGTTATAATAGATTTCACCAGCATCTACATTAGCCAGAGTTGTTAGCAGTAATTCAGCATTTGGGAATTCACTAAAAAATTCACCCTCAGCTGCATTTCGAACCAATTGTTCCTGTACAATCCCAGAAAGGTTTGTGAAATTCCAATCCTGATCTCCTCCAGGCCCCAACAAATCTATTGAAGGCATAGCATCCGTAGCCGTTCGGAGGGTATCTCCAGCCACTGGAAAGGTAGCATTGCTTACCGTTATTTGCCCATTTAACTGGGAAAAAACGAGTAGAAAAAAGAAAATATGTAGTTTTTTTATCATGTCTACGAATATTTGTAGTTAGGTTTAGTTTAAGTTCAGATAGCTTATTACAGCTCAAAATACAACATTTTAAGGATAGATGAGACGATTCTAATTTTATTAACCTGATTTTAAGGGAGTTCGATAGAATTAGAATGTGAATTCTAATTAGAACATGTCGGATTTTCCTCGCTAGCCTATCCGGCGACCAGAGACGCTAAACAGACTACCAGACAGAATTAGGATATACTCGCTATTGTGAAAATCACCATTGTGTCGGTCGATTTAATTGAACTAGGAATATTTCCGCTACTGTGAAGCCACCTTAGAAGAGTATTCTAATGTACATTCCAGTTTCTATTCTAATTCCTTAGTGCATTCCTTGTAAATCCACCAACTTCTTATAGGCTCCTCCCCCTTCGAGTAGCTCAAGGTGTGTACCTCGTTCGAGTATTTCGCCTTCCTGCATTACTATGATTTCATCCGCATATTGAATCGTTGACAAGCGATGTGCTATCACGATGGATGTCCGATTAGCCATCAATTTAGACAAGGCTTCCTGTACTAATTTCTCAGATGCAGAATCAAGAGAAGATGTTGCTTCATCCAAAATTAATATTGGAGGATTTTTTAATACGGCTCTTGCTATGGTGATTCGCTGACGTTGACCACCGCTCAATTTATCGCCACGATCTCCAATATTAGTTTGATAACCATGCTCCATTTCAATAATAAAATCATGCGCATTAGCGATACGAGCAGCCTCAATTATAGCTGCTTCATCTACTCCCTTAATCCCAAAGGCGATGTTATTATAAATGGTATCATTGAATAGAATAGGCTCTTGCGAAACGATGCCAAACAAAGCACGTAAACTTTCCAAAGTATATGCACGGACATCTTTCCCATCAATCAACAATTGCCCTTTTGTAACATCATAGAGGCGTGGCAATAAATCAGCCAAGGTCGTTTTACCAGAACCTGATGGCCCCACCAGTGCCAATACTTTACCTTTTGAAATATTGAGTTGGATGTTTTTCAAAACATTGACAGGACCATTATTATAAACAAATGACACATCACGATATTCAATTTCTTTTTCAAAGGTTTGTATCGCTACTGCATCAGGAAGATCTGCAATCTTAATGTTCGCATTCTGTATCTCATCAATTCGATCAACAGCTGCCAATCCTTTTTGAATATTATAATATGCTTTAGAAAAAGATTTAGCTGGAGTGATGATATTGAAGAATGCAAAAATAAAAGCGAAGAAATTTTCAGCTGCCATATCTCCTCCAAATACTAATCCTCCTCCATACCATAATAATACGGCTACTACTGCAATCCCTAAAAATTCGGAAAGCGGTGATGACAAATCTCTTCTACGTAACAGTTGTGTTAGTGTATCTCGATAACTATCGTTTTCCTTCTTAAACTTAGCCTCTTGGTATCCCTCAGCAGTAAAGCCCTTTATAATACGCAAGCCCGATAATCCTTCTTCGATAATCGAAACTAGGTTCCCTAATTTATCTTGCGCTACTGACGATTTTTTCCGTAAGGTTTTTCCAATCCCACCAATAATCAAAGCCGTGAAAAGGAAAAGGATAAAAACAAAAACGGTAAGTGGAGGGCTGATGTACAGCATCACTAGTAAACAGCCAAAGATAATTAATGGCTCTCGAAATATGACTTCCAATACGTTGAGAATACTCCACTCTACCTC
This sequence comes from uncultured Saprospiraceae bacterium, assembly GCA_937921775.1. Lineage (GTDB taxonomy): Bacteria > Bacteroidota > Bacteroidia > Chitinophagales > Saprospiraceae > CALGLS01. The sequence continues at coordinate 21,511 of CAKZUK010000108.1, read as the reverse complement.
TTGCACATCCGCTGTAATCCTCGACATGAGATCACCTTTCCTTTCATTTGAAAAATAAGACAAAGGTAAATGCATCATCTTTGAAAAAAGTTGCTGACGGATATCTCGCACAATTCCATTCCGAACTGGCGCCATAAAAAACAAGGAGAGGTAACGAAAAAAGTTTTTAAATAAGAAAATGATTACAATGATCAAGCAAATAGAGCCTAATGCATATTCTTTACCTTTATGTTTTATAAGTTCTGAAAAAGAGAATTTGCTATACTCTACCATACTGCTAATATTCCAAGCCCATTCAGGACTTGTAGAGAAGCTAGTCGAGCGATCAAATAAAATTTCTAGGAAAGGAATGATAGCTGGGATGCTAACGATAGTAAAAACAGCCATTAGAATATTGGCTGCTATATTCCCTAGTACAAGTGGTTTGTAAGGTTTGACGTATTGTAATAATCGTCGGATGTTATTCATCATATGTAAACTTTACAAGCACCTGCTAAAGTATAACAGGTGCTTGCAAAATTTAAAATTATTTCTTAGGAGGAACTAAATCGAAGCCTTCCAAAAATCCGGTATGAAATTTACCCGATCGGAATTGTTCATTCTTCATCAATTGTTGATGGAAAGGAATAGTAGTGTGTACACCTTCAACGATAAATTCATCCAGTGCACGTTCCATTTTCTTAATGCACTCTTCACGCGTTTGAGCGCGACAGATTAGTTTGGCAATCATAGAATCGTAGTGAGGCGGAATCGTGTATCCTGCATAAACGTGTGTATCCACCCGAACACCATGACCTTTTGCACTGTGGAATGACGTTATCTTTCCTGGGCTTGGTCTGAAATTATTGAAAGGGTCTTCTGCGTTTATTCTGCATTCGATGGCATGCATTTGTGGTTCATAGTTTTTACCAGAAATGGTGATACCTGCAGCAATTTTTATTTGTTCTTTTATCAGGTCATGATCGATCACTTCTTCAGTCACCGTATGCTCTACCTGAATACGCGTATTCATTTCCATGAAATAGAAGTTGCGATCTTTGTCAACCAAAAACTCCACAGTACCTACACCTTCATAGTTGATAGCTTGTCCCGCTTTGATGGCCGCTGTACCCATTTTTTTGCGCAAAGCTTTGGTCATAAAAGGAGAAGGAGATTCTTCAACTAATTTTTGGTGACGACGCTGGATTGAACATTCTCTTTCTGACAGGTGGCAAACATTTCCTTCACAATCACCTGCTATTTGAATTTCAATGTGACGAGGTTCCTGTACAAATTTTTCAATGTAAATTCCATCGTTTGCGAAGGCCGCTTTTGCTTCTTGACGAGCACTGTTCCAAGCATCTTCTACTTCTTCAGCAGCCCATACCAGACGCATTCCACGTCCACCTCCGCCTGCAGTTGCTTTGAGGATTACTGGGTATCCAATATCATCAGCCAGTTTAATGGCATGCTTAACATCTTTAATCAATCCATCCGAACCAGGTACTACAGGAACGCCAGCTTTGATCATGGTATCTTTGGCAGTAATCTTATCACCCATCTTTCTGATTTGCTCAGGAGTGGGGCCAATAAATTTGATTCCATACTCCGCGCATACTTCCGCAAAGTCAGCATTTTCCGAAAGGAAACCATAGCCCGGATGAATTGCATCAGAGTTAGTGATTTCAACGGCAGCCATTATTTTTGGAATGCTTAGATAAGATTCAGATGAAGAAGGAGGGCCTATACAAACAGCCTCATCAGCAAAACGAACGTGAAGACTCTCACGATCAGCTGTTGAATAAACTGCCACTGTTTTAATCCCCATTTCTTTACACGTACGTATAATACGTAAAGCTATTTCACCACGATTGGCAATCAATATCTTCTTAAACATAATAGGTTTCTTAAGTTTTGAGCCTGTCTGCAATTGGTGCAGTCAGTTGCTAGAATAATGAATGATTAGCCGTTCGGGTCTACCAAAAATAGCGGTTGGTCATATTCCACAGGTGACGCATCGTCAACCAATATTTTCACAACCTTACCACTGACTTCAGATTCAATTTCATTAAACAATTTCATTGCTTCTACGATACACACGACTGATCCTTTTTGAATTGTATCACCAGGAACAATAAAAGGATCTTTATCCGGAGATGAAGATCTGTAGAATGTTCCTACGATTGGAGATTTCACTTCCACGAAGTTATTAGCTTCTGCTGGAGCAGCGTCTTTACCATTTCCGTTAGAGGAAGTCGATTCAGGTGCTGGAGGAGCAGCTACTGGTGGAGCAGCTTGCATCTGTTGCATCGGAACCTGATGCGTAGTCGCAACGGGTACAATCGATTGAGTGTGTGTATTTGTTCCTTGATTTTTAAGTAACCGACCGTATTTTTTAGTCCGGATAGAGATTTTAAAATCTGCCTTTTCCATTTTAAATTCGGTCAGGTTTGACTTATTAATCAGTTTTATTAGTTCTTGAACTTCTTTAAAATTCATCTTAATTATTTTTTTACGCGTTCAACGTAATTACTAGTAGCTGTTTCTATTTTTATTAAATCACCTTCGTTGATAAACAAAGGAACTTGTACCTCTGCACCAGTTTCTAATTTAGCAGGTTTCTTAGCATTGGTTGCTGTATCACCTTTCAATCCTGGTTCAGTATACGTTACTTGAAGTACCATGTATTGAGGTAGTTCTACCGTCAGTGGCATATCTTTTTGAGAATCAAATAGAATATCCACTTCTGATCCTTCTTTTATCAATTCTGGCTTTTCCAAAAGCTTAGGATCAATCATTGTTTGTTCATAGCTTTCATTATTCATAAAATGATAGCCCATGTCATCTTTGTAAAGGAATTGGAATTTTCGTCTCTCAACTCTAACGATATCAATCTTATGACTTGAAGGCCAAGTGTTGTCCACCACCTTACCGCTAGTCATACTCTTGAGCTTGCATCTTACAAATGCAGGCCCTTTACCTGGCTTCACGTGAAGAAATTCAACTACTGACCAAACATCGTTGTTGAAATTCAGGCACAGACCATTCTTTATTTCTGAAGTATTTGCCATTTTTAAAAGCTAGATTAAATTGTGAATGAAGTTGTTTAAAGTTGTCGCTAATAGAAATAGCTTTAAACAAGTTCAATAAAAAGTCCCGCAAAGATATTAAAAACTTAACGATTTTAGCGTAGCCTTACTAGGAAAGCGCTTCGTTAATTTTATATTTTAATCATTGACTTTCGTATTAATACAATCAAAGAGACTCAAAGTTGAGTAGCCTCTATTATTATTTTATTGTAAATGCTACTATTCTGCAAGGCTTAGAAGTCGCATATTTATATAAAGTCGAATCAAATATTCTTACACTATTAACTTATGAAGGCGTATCATAACCCCATATCAAATAGATGGAGCCCCATGTAAATCCGCCTCCAAAGGCAGTCAAAATCAATTTATCACCTTTCTTTAAACGTGGTTCCCAATCCCATAAACAAAGGGGAAGTGTACCAGCTGTGGTGTTACCATATTTCTCAATATTGACGATTACTTTTTCCATTGGGAAATCGCAGGCACTTGCAACAGATTTGATAATGCGAATATTCGCTTGATGTGGGACCAACCAATCGATATCATCATTAGTCAAGTCATTTCTTGTCATCACCTCTTGTACTGTTGAGGCCATGCTTTTCACTGCATGTTTAAAAACCGTCCGACCTTCCTGATATACATAGTGCTCATTATTAGCAACGGTCTCTGCTGAAGGTGGTCGCAATGATCCGCCTGCTTTCATGTGTAAAAATTCACGTCCACTACCATCAGCCTTTAAAACTTGGTCCTGCAAACCGGTACCATCCTCTCGCGGTTCAAGCAACACAGCTCCTCCTCCATCACCAAAAATGATACAAGTTGCTCGATCAGTATAATCAAGGATTGAAGACATAAAGTCTAGACCAATAACAATTACTTTTTTATAAGTTCCGGTTTCAATGAATTTTGCACCGGTAGTCAATGCATATAAAAAACCTGAGCAGGCAGCATTGATGTCGTAGCCAAAGGCATTTCTAATTCCAACTTTATCACAGATCGTATTAGCTGTATCTGGAAAGATCATATCACCTGTGATCGTAGCACAGATCAGCATTTCAACTTCTTCCGGCTTGGTATTGGTTTTCTCCAAAAGCCCCTTTACCATCTCTACTCCCATGTCTGAAGCAGCCAAACCTTCTCCCTTTAAAATTCTTCTTTCTTTGATTCCTGTTCTGGACTGAATCCATTCATCATTGGTATCAACAATTTTTTCAAGATCCTTGTTGGTCAAAACATGTTCTGGTACATAGCCATGTACACCAGTGATAGTTGCTAATTTCTTTGACATACTAATACGTGTGTGGTTGTTCTCTTGATAGATATTTACTGAATTCCCTAAAAAAGCAGGCTTAGTTGGCTTGTTTTAAGTCTAAACAGGCCAAAGAAATCTGCTCCTCATAAGGAATGGCAAGGTATAAAATTTAGCTTAAAATTCAGTCATGAAAACAAAATAACACCATACTGGGCAACAGATGCTACTTTTTAAACATAAGTCCCTAGTAATGCCCATCAAAACAAATTATTATAATTTTCTATATATGGTATCATATTTGCAAACAGAATGATGACTGAGGAAGGTCATTCAATTCATTTGGCACTAAAAGTGGTATTTTCGTAGTAATTTGCCAACTAAGAGCAATTTAAAATTCTAATAAAATTAGAATTAATTATAATATATCTTGGTTCTTTTACCTTATTATAACTGAACGAATTCCTTCCTCTAGAAATGCGATTTTTCGCAACTCAAAGATAAGTCTGATGCACGTTTCTAAATGTATCATAATTGTTAATCCGTAAGTTGCTTTAGTGACTTACCTTTAATTCCGAATAGTATGAGTAAGCGCATTATTTTATTGATCATGATGATTGCCCCGGTTTGGATGAGTTCTAGCCCTGGCGCCGTAAAAGTTGACTTTTTCAGAGGAAGCCTCAATGTTGTTAAAAATAAGGCCGCCACAGAAGGCAAATTGTATTTCGTTGATTTTGTCGCCAGTTGGTGTATGCCCTGCAGATGGATGGATGAAACAACCTTTACTGACCCTGCACTAGTCAAATACGTTGAAGAGAATTATATACCCGTCAAAGTTGATATTGATGATTTTGATGGATATGCTTATAAGCAAGTCTATGGAATCAAATTATTACCATCTATACTTGTTTTTAACTCTAAAGGAGAAATAGTTGATCGCTATGAGGAGTCTTTACCTCCAAGCAAATTATTGGCTATTCTGAAAAAACACAATACAGCTGCCAACCGAGTAAAAACTGCTACCGCAAAGCCTATTCCTAAGCCACCTGTAACGCGACCAAAATTGGAACCAAAACCAAAGCCTGCTCCAAAACCTGCGCCGAAACCTGCACCAACTGCTAAGCCTAATAAGCCCGCAGCTAGTACTACTGTTTCAACAGGAGAAGGTTTGTATCGATTCAAAGTAAGTCGTCAGGCTTCAAAAGGATATTCCGTACAAGTAGGTGTATTTGGTGATTATGGTAACGTATTGATTGAAGCCGCTCGTTTGGAAACAAAATTCAGAGAGCCTGTTCTTGTTCACATTGCACAACTAAACGGCAAAAAAGTATATCGCGTAATGATTGGCGAATTTACAAACCCAAGTAGTGCTACTGAGTTTAGAACTTACGTTAAAAAATCTGGAATCGATTGTATCGTAAAAGATTTGTCTACGATGAAGTAAGCACTTCAAATTATTTTGATTTGATTAAAAAAATCCCGAGGCTATTTTAGTCTCGGGATTTTTTTTGCCCATCCCCGCTAGAGGCTTTACACAATACCAAAGGCAGTCTCCCAAATTTCAATACCTTTGCAAAAAAATAAACATGCCTTCTATCCTAATAAAATCCATCAAGACATTGGTCCAAGTTGGTGATCACAGTAATCACAATACACGAATGGCTTCGCCTGTAAAAGGCGCTGATATGAAAACACTTCCACAACTCGACAATGCCTGGCTACTCATCCAAGATGGTCTCATTCACGATTATGGGATAATGGAAAGTTGTCCTGAGAATGCAGACCAAATTATTGATGCCAGTGGAAGAATGGTCTTCCCCGGATGGTGCGATTCACATACACACATCGTATATGCAGGCAGTCGAGAATCGGAATTTGTAGATCGTATCAATGGATTGACCTACAAAGAAATCGCAGAAAAAGGAGGCGGTATTCTCAACTCAGCAAAACGACTAGGAAATACTCCGGAGGACGACTTAGTAGAGCAAGCGTATAACCGATTGGAAGAAATAATTGGTTTCGGAACTGCCTTAGTTGAAATCAAAAGTGGCTATGGATTGAGTTTGAAAGATGAGTTGAAAATGCTGCGCGTTATTCGTCGCTTAAAGGAAATGACAAATCTCACAATTAAATCAACATTCTTAGGAGCTCATGCTTTCCCTGCTATTTATAAAAAGAATCCAGAGGAATACATGCAAGTCATTTTAAATAAAATGCTGCCACAAATTGCAGATGAAGGCTTGGCCGATTATGTTGATGCCTTTTGTGAAAAGGGATTCTTCTCTGTCGAACAAACAGAACGAATTATGGAAGCCGCCAGCAAATTTGGGCTCAAACCAAAAATCCATACCAATCAATTCAACTGCATGGGTGGCATTCAAGCCAGTGTAAAGCATGGTGCCATATCTGTAGATCACCTCGAGGTAGTCAACGATGAGGAAATCGCTTGTCTATTAGGTTCTGATACCATGCCAGTGCTTTTACCCTCTGCCCCTTTCTTCATCAACGACCATTACCCTCCCGCTCGTAAAATGATCGATGCTGGTCTTCCTGTAGCATTAGCAACAGATTTCAATCCAGGATCTACGCCTTCCGGCAAAATGGCCTTTGTGGTCTCTCTAGCTTGTATCAACATGAAAATGACTCCTGAAGAAGCTATTCATGCAGCAACAATCAATGGAGCTGTCGCCCTAGAGTCACAAAGCACCTATGGAAGTATCGAGAAGGGGAAGATAGGCAGCGTTTTCATAAGTAAGCGTATCCCATCAATAGCCTATTTACCGTATTCATTTGGTAGCAACTTGGTTGATAAAGTCATTCTGAAAGGCGAGTTGGTCTAGTTAGTTTCTCAATGGCTATACAGCTTTGTTGAAAAAAAAATTAAAAGGCGCTTGTAGGATAATAGCAGAATCAAAAATTAATACGTCTTCACAAGTAATAAATAGTTGATAATAAGCGTACTTATACAGCATTTCATACCCTTTTGGTATAGAGTATGCATAGTACTATTGTTTAATGTTTCTTAAAGCTTTTGCTTAAAGCAGATTTCTAGCTTTATTGCCTAAACCAGGCTTAATAGACAGAAATGGCTGATTTTGTTCAAAAGCTTCTAAATAAGATAGACAGCATACTTAAAAGTTCGCCTCCTATACCTATTTTTGCATGATTTTTCAGGCATGAGAAAATTAGCCTCAGAACTAAATTAATGGATCTCCCATAAGCTTAAAAAATAAAAGCGCATAAAAATGATTAAACGTTTAATCCCTTTAACACTCGCACTTTTTGCCACACTTAGTGCTTTTGCACAAGTTCCACAAACAGTCAATATCACAGGTGAGTACGACCCTTCCACTTACAGTCCTTCTCTTGTTGTAACCTGCCCCATGGGTGTCTCTGCTTTCGCAGGAACATCGACACAGGCTTTGGATGCGGCCGCTCAATCCAATAATGTTGAGTTTTTGTGTTTGAATGACGTATTGGACATTACACATTTGGGTGGACAAACCTTTGGTGATCCTGATCCAAGCACTGATCCCGGTGTCAACTACGCTTTTTATACCTGTTTACCAACTATCACTGGTGTTGACTTCGCTTCGATCTTAGCTGATCCTTGCCATCTAAATCCAAATTTCCCTATTCAGAGTGTTACAGTTGTTCAAGCAGGAATAGATATTCTTGGTAATACCTCTTTTAACAATAGTGGTTTTTTACAGAACACTTATAACACGGGTGACCCTTTTGAATTATTTTTCGCGCCAATTACATTAGATGACTTCGCTAACTTCCTTTGGGAGAACGACGGAGTAGGTGGACCAAACGGTCCTTGTATCCATGCAAACGTAAATGATGCTTTCCGGGTAGTTTACCTAAATGCCGTAGAAGGACTAAACATCGACAACGCTGCAAACGGACCTTGTGGAGGTTCTTTCGAACTAGCAGGTGGCTTACCTGAATTTGATAATAGTAACTATACCAACCTTAGCATAAGCTTAACTACTGATCCGACTGTTACTGCAAATATTAGCGTAGGGCCTTATACTCATGGTGATGTAGTCAATTTCACCGTAACAGAACCAGGTATTTACAATGTTGTATTAGAAGATGGTAGAAGTTGTGCTGCTAATTTCACCATTGATATGTCAGCTTGTACTCAATTAGAAACCAACGCTGATGATGTCGTAACCTTACCTGGTCAAACTGTTTGTGTGGAGGTTACCGCCAATAGCTTTACTGATATTTTTTCATTTCAATATACAATTAACTACGATCCAACGATACTAGACTTTACTACTATTAACCCAATCGACCTTCCAGCAGATCTTCTATTTGCAGAACCTTCTGCTGGTAATATTACTGTTAGCTGGAGTGATGCTACTTTACCACTTGATGGCGTAACACTTGCAGACGGTACCGTACTTTATGAAATTTGCTTTATGGCTATTGGAGCTGTGGGTGAAACTAGTCCGATTGACTTTTCAGGTAGTCTAACTCCAATTGAAGTTACCACAACTGATGGCATGTTTAATTCTTTCGTCATTGGTCACGAATTCACGAGTGGTTCAGTTACCATAAGCAGTAACTCAATCACACTCGAACTCACCAGTTGCTCTACCACTTCTAACATGGGAACCATTACGGTAACCTCAACAGGAGGTGCAGCACCTTTTTCTGTAGCTTATGTTGAAGTTGGAAACGTAACAAACAATGGGATGGGTATCATCCCAACAAACGGAGGTTCATTCGAATTTACTGGATTAACTCCTGGTACTTACGACATAGGTGTTACAGATGCGAATGGCGATGTACAATCAGCAACCATTACCGTAGTCAATACAGACCCATTACTAGTTCAAATAAACGAGACCAATCCTACCTGTCCAAATGGAACAGATGGATCGATGTCTGCAAATATAAATGGTGGCGTTTCTCCAATATCGACTCTTTGGTCAAATGGAGGAACTACTAATATTATTGATAACCTTGCACAAGGTATGTACGATGTTACAGTTACAGATGTAAATGGCTGTACAGCTTCGGCTTCTGAATCTATATTCGTCAACTCAATCATGTTTGACACCATAACATTAGATCACGTTTCTTGTATAGGTGGTAATGCTTCCGGTGCAATCGAAATAGCTGCTTCTGGTGGAACAGGTACTTTTACTTACAGTTGGAATACTGGTGATACTGGTCCTTCCATAACAAATCTTACTGCCGGTTCTTATACTGTGACGGCAATGGATGCCAACATGTGTTCGGCTATTCTTTCCATCAATGTAAACGCACCAATCGAACCAATCATCATTGGTTTTGATTCTATACCTGTCGCTTGTTCCACTGATATGACTGGCGAATTGACTCCAGTCGTTCAAGCAGGTAACTCTACTGTGTTCACCTACCAATGGGGACCAAACGCAAATAATCAAATAACAGAAACAGCGGTTGGTTTAACCGCTGGAACATATTCAATAACCATCACTGATGCGGCAGGCTGTACCGCTGAGAATAATTATACTTTATGGGCACCAACTCCTTTGATGGTTGATGTTGTATCAAATGCACCTTCTTGTCCTAACAATAATGACGGCTCAATTCAATTGATGCTCTCAGGTGGAAGTACACCTTATCAAATTTTGTGGGAAAATGGAAGTTCATTCCCTGTGCTACCGTCATTAGCTTGTGATTCAAGCTACACGGTTTTCGTAACTGATGCCGGAGGATGTGATACCTTTAACTTAGTTATTCCTGTAGATTGTCCACCTGAAATTAACGTTAACTTTGCTGCAGTGGATTCTGTAAGTTGTGAAGGAGGAATTCCTTGTGATGGTACTGCGACTGCAACAGCTTCTGGTGGAACAGCAGGTACAGGTACTTATAATTATACTTGGTCTTCTGGTGAAACAAACTCACTAGCGGTGACCAGTAGTGCTACTGCTCTTTGTCAAGGTTTACAAACCGTAGAGGTCAACGATGGCTTATGTTCTGTCATGGACACCGTCTTAATCGGTGCTCCAGATATACTAAGCTTTGACCTTGCTGCTTCAGGAGGTACAGGTACCAGTTGTTTTGGAGATTCTGATGGTAGTATTACCGTTTTTGCAGATGGTGGTACTCCAGGTTATAATTACAACTGGACCAACCCAGTTGCAACAGGAAATACAGTAGATAACTTACCCGCAGGCAATAATTATTTTGTGGTTGTGACAGATGCAAATGGTTGTACAATTGGATCAACTTTTCAGGTAACTGAACCAGATATACTAGTTGCACTAATTGATTCTACTAGTTCATTTGGTACAAGCTGTTTTGGTTTAGAAGATGGTCAAATTGCAGCGACTTCTATGGGTGGTACTACCGGACAATTTACTTATGACTGGACTCCAGATGTATCTGATGCATCGACTGCTATTAACGTTGGTGTTGGAACATACACGGTTACAGTAACCGATATTAATGGGTGTACGGATGATGTGAGTTATACCGTTACTCAACCTGAACCAATTTTTGTTATAGTAGCTGATCCAGTAGAACCTTTGTGTAGTGGATTGCAAACTGTAGTAACATTAGATTCAGTAAGTGGTGGTTCAGGACCTCCATATAGCTTCTCTGTTGATTTTGGGCCTCCTCAATTTGAGAATTCGGCTATCCCAATTTTAGCAGGTGCACATACCGTTACTATTTTTGACGGTGACGGATGTTCAACAGAGGTTGAGATTTCAGTATCAGAGCCATTACCAGTTTTGGTTGACCTTGGGCCTGACACGACGATCCAATTGGGAGATAGCTTACAACTTGATCCAGCGATAGGTTCTATACTTCCTATTGATACGCTGTTTTGGAATCCATTGACCTTTTTGACTTGCTGGGGAGTTCCTGATTCAGTCTTCTGTGATGAGCCTTGGGTAGCACCGCTTGAAACACAGATGTATGAGTTGACAGTGATAGATACCAACGGATGTTTTGGTACAGATCAAATCATCGTCGACATTGATAAAAACAGAAATGTATTTATTCCGAATGCCTTCTCTCCGAATGGAGATGGTGTGAATGATTTCTTTAAAATATACACTGGCGTTGGTGTTCAACGAGTAAATTACTTCCGAATTTTTGACCGTTGGGGAGAACAAGTTTTCCAAGACGACAGCTTCTTGCCAGGAGATTTTTATATCGGTGGCTGGGATGGTCGCTTTAAAGGAAAGCAGATGGACAATGGCGTATTTGTATATATTGCTGAAGTTCAGTTTGTAGATGGGATAGTGTTATTGTATCGCGGTGATGTAACTTTGGTTAGATAACTAAAAATAGAGGATATATCCTTTTAGAAAAAATTCTATCTCAATATAAAAAGCCTTCGTAACATGTGTTTACGGGGGCTTTTTATTTAGGTAGATATTTTATGGCATTTTTATTCCGTTTCTGAGTATTTGTTTTTAAATAAGCTCATCCAAAAACGCTACTTTTGACTAACTTGATAATGAAGTTCTTTAATAAAAAATTACGGTGAACAACATAACATTTAAAAACGCTAGATTAATTATTGGATTGGGTACAGCCGCTATAGGTCGTCCCCAGTATATCAATATTAGGCAGGAAGCACCCTCGAAATTTTCTTTGGACGCATTCAGAAGCAAAGGCCTGTTAATGCTTGAAGAAGCATACCAACAAGGAATCAGATATTTTGACACAGCTCCGGGCTATGGAATGGCAGAGCAATTACTGATCGACTGGTTAAAGACAAAAGATGATCCCAGCATAGAACTTGCTACAAAATGGGGTTATACTTATGTTGCCAACTTCAACTCAAATGCTACGCAACATGAAGTAAAAGAACATTCTTTAGAAAAGCTCAATGAACAGTGGGAACAATCCAAGCACTTGTTGCCATCGCTCACCACTTACCAAATCCATTCGGCTACATTTGAATCGGGTGTATTAATGAATGATCCGATATTGAATCGACTGGCAGAACTTAAAGAAGCGCATAGTTTAATTATCGGCATTTCTACAAGTGGAAACAATCAGGTGGAAGTCATCAAAAAAGCACTGGATGTGGAAGTAGAAGGCAAAGCTTTGTTTGATGCATTTCAAGTGACTTACAATATTCTTGATCAAAGTTTCGCCGAAGTTGCTACACAACTTTCTTCCAACAATAAAAGGATTATCATCAAAGAGGCGCTTGCCAATGGAAGAATTTTTCCCAACGAAACTTTCCCTTCCCATGCCCCACTAAATACAACACTACAACAACTCGCAGTGAAATATAATGTAGGAATAGATGCGATCGCCCTAAGATTCTGCCTTGATAGTATTGATCCCTATAGCGTATTAAGCGGTGCTGCTAATAAAACACACTTATCTGACAATCTTAAAGCACCCTTATTTGAATTGGAAGAAAAGGATATAGCAATTTTAAAAGAACTGGCAATCACAGCAGAACAATACTGGAACGAAAGAAAAAAACTCTCCTGGAATTAAAACATTCTGGCTGAGATAAACGTATTTCGAACGAATGCTGTTTTGATACGTTTTCAAAAATAGATTTTGGCACTAAGCCCAGAAAGAATAATATTTAATCATCAAACAAATACAGTTAAAATCAAAAGAACATGGCACTAAACAATGAATTTACAAAACTCAACGAGCAGTCACTTATCGAGATTATTGAAAAACCTGAGAATCAGGAAATACAATATAGAAATAATGCAAAAGATGAATTGGATAGTCGAAACATTCCTCAGGAAAAAATAAAAGAAATAGCCATTACTGTAAATGAAGCAATCGCTTATGAAATGATCATGAACGAAGATACCACTCAAGAAGAAGTGAGCATGCACAAAAGTACTTTTCTAGATGGCGAAGAAATCAAACAGATCTATATAGATCAATTGGAAAAATACATGAAATACAAAAATCAATTTAGATTTGATGTGTGGTCATATGCGATAGGTGGAATATAAAAAAGCAAATGATCTAAGCTAGCTTGAATTATTTTAATGGAACGGCGCAGTAGAAAGTAGTTCCCTCTCCTTCTTCTGATTCAAACCAGATTCTTCCACCAAGGCGTTGCATTATTTTTTGGCAAATAGCCAGACCTATGCCTGTACCTTCATACTTAGATCGGGCATGAAGTCGTTGAAAGATAACAAAGATGCGATCCTTAAACTCTTCTGCGATACCTATTCCGTTATCTTTTATGCTGATGATAACTTCAGTATCTGTTTCTTGCCCAGTAATTTCAACAACAGGGTCTACACCTTCCCGATGGAACTTAATTGCATTGCTTATCAGGTTTTGGAAGACCTGAATCCAAAGTGCTCGAATGGTAATAACCTTGGGTAAGTTTTCAGTATGGACAGTAGCATTTACTTCTTTTATAGATACGCTAAGATTGATTACTGCCAGCTCAACTGCCTCTGTTAGATTAACAGTCTTCATGTCTATATCATCCCTCCCAACGGTAGCATATCGTAGCAAGCCATCCAATAAATTATTCATCCGACCAACACCTTCTTTTACAAAGTCAAAATAACTTTCTGAATCTTTATTAAAAGAGTCTTTATGTAATTTATGAATCAATTGAGTATAGCTCCCAATCATTCGAAGTGGCTCTTTAAGATCATGTGAAACAACGTAGGCGAATTGGCGCAGTTCATCATTTACTTGTAAGAGTTGGCCGTTTTGTTTGGCAAGCTGATCACTTTGCTCAAGCAGAAGACCTTGTAGTTTATTTTCTTTGACCAGCTGTTCTATCTCTTGTTGTTTTTCCTTGATAGCGTGCTTGATCTCCAGGTCAATGATTTGTCTATTTCTAATTTCTTTATTAAAATCTTCCTGTACTTTAGAGTAAATCATCTGGTACTTGAGTGCTTGTTCGAAAGCCCCCAAATGTTTATACACTTTTGCGAGTAATTTGTATCCACGGATTTCACTCGCCTCATCTTTCATACGCTTACTCAATACCACTCCCCTACTGATCAACTTCATGGCATTGCCATAATCTTTTTGATGAAAATGGATATTGCCTCGATTAATCAGGTTGATCTGTTTCCCGTTTATTTCGCCTAACTCCTGTATCAAAGCCTCTGCTAAATCGGCTTTGGCGTGTGCGGTGTCGAAGTCCCCACGGACGGCAGCAGTTTCACTAAGGTGTGCATATGAGCGGGCCACCATTTCTCTATAGTTAGAAGCCTCAGCTAATTCGAGTGCTTTATTGTACTGTTCTTCTGCTAGATCATATCGTTCTGTAGAAAAATATATTCTGCCAAGGTTATTGAAAATAATTACTCGAGTATTGTCATCAATAACATCGTTGTATTCTTCAAGCAGTATGTTGTAGCGCTCAAGTGCATCATTAAAATTGTAGAGCTGTGCGTAGATTGTAGCTATATTAATGAGGCTGTTGCTAGTAATGGAACGGTAGTTAATTTTTTTACTCTTATCCAGTGTTTCCAGAAAGTACTGCATGGACAGTTTGTACTTAGCCTTCACTGCGTAATAGATTCCGAGGTTACCCAAGGCCGTCATTTCCTTTTCAAGATCCTTTGTATTTTTACTTAAGATCAACAACTTTTCGCTGTAGTCCAATACCTTTCCATGCTCCTGACGTTTAACATAGATTTTGCATAATTGCTGATAAACCTCAGCCTGTGTTGTTTCAGGAATTGCAGCGGGAGCCTTATCAATTATTTGGAGACATTGCTCCACTTCCGTCAGGGCTAGTTTGAATTTATTTTGTGCAACAGCCAAGCGACTCTTTGCTGCAAGGGAGCGAATCAGGCCATTAGTGTTAGCTTTATCATCACTTAACTTTCGAGCAGACTCAATAAGGCTACCGGCTTGGTTAAAGTCTTTCTGATGAAGGTAGCTTTGTGCTAAAACAATATAAGCGTCAATGAGCACATCGTGATCTGGCAAATGTGATTTGGCGAGTGTTATAGCTTTCTCTGCGAAGTTAAATCCTTTCCTACCAGCATCCTGATCACCTTGATACTGAGCGATTACATTATAGATTTCAGCCAACATTAGATTTGCTCTAACCTTACCTTCTATAAAATCGTCCTCATTAGACAATATGAGGCATTCTTCGACAAGCTCAACAGCCTGAAGAAGATTTCTTTGTTTGAAATAAGAGTTAGATTTTTTAAGAAGGTGATTTACCCTTCCTTTTGTATCATTCACCATATAATTAGCACAAGAATGTATGCTGCGAAGGTAAGATACTTTAGGCTAAGGATGAATCAAATTTGCACAAAAGTTAAAATTAAGAGACTAGAAAGATTTTCCGTCTTCTCCTTTTTTATCGTTTTCATCATTATTAACCTCTTCAACTTTGTCAGCTGAATCGACATAGCCTTCAAGATAGATGGTATAAGAAGCGGGGTCTGCGTTGGTAGTAATAACAACAGAAGGCTTTTGGCGACCTAGCTTGCCCTTTGAATCAAAAATTACACCGATATAACCTTCTCCTCCCGGTTCAATTGGGATGAAGGGGTAACTTGGCTTAGTACAGCCACAAGAAGCTGTAGCATCCATAACCACCAATTCTGACTTTCCAGCATTTTTAAATCTGAATTTATATTCAACTTTATCTCCCTGCTCTATTGTTCCATACTTATGGATGGTCTTATAAAAGGAAATGATTGGTGAGCCTTTAGTAGCTTTTGTCGAGGAGTGGCTAGTCGAGTTGTGATATTCTATAGGAATAGGTTCCACATTTTTATCTGTGCTTGACACAATCTTTCCTTTTGCTGCTTGTTCAGCGGCAAGCTTATCTGCTATTCTCTTTGCCTCTCTTTTTGCTCTTCTTTTTGCTCTTCTTTTTTCTTGAGCTTTTTTCTCCCTCTCTTCTCTTACTTTCGCCCGTTTCTCTTTTTTTGCTTTTTCTTTTTCTGCGCGAGCTTCATCTGCGGCTACTTTTTTTGCTTCAGCCTCTTCAGTCTTCGCTTGACGTGCAGCCTCCGCTTTAGCCTCTTCAGTTTCCAATTCTGAAGGAGTCGCAGTATCAATCATAGCATCTAACTTAGCATCGGCTAATTCACGGCTAGCTGTTTGTGTAGCTACAACTACATCAGGCTTAGCATCAGGAGCCTCACTTCCGCAAGATTGCAAAAGTAAACCGAATACAAGGAAAGGGAAAATTGATTTATTAAAACTCATTAGGGTTATATTAATTGCGTTGAAAAACCTTTTAAGTAAAGTGTTCTTTCATAGTAACTCCTTTAAGACGTTTAATTTGGCGAAAGGAAACGCTTATGGGGCAATATTTAAACGTTCCAAAGTTTTGTTATACAATAGAAATGACAACTCTTCAGACGTATACACTTAACAATCAATCGGTTAAGAGAAAATCTATCTAATTATTGTCAAACTTCCAACATCCACTTTTTCTTCTCCATTACAGTTAAAACGAACTTTGTACAGCATAACCCCTGGATTAACTGCATCGTTGTTAAAATCACCATTCCAGCGACCAAAAGGTTCGTCCGTAAAGAAAACTCTTGCTCCCCATCGATCAAAAATTTCGAGTGAAATTAAATCTTGAATGGCATATGGATTACTAATACCATAGGTATCATTTAAACCATCATTATTGGGAGTAAATGCTTTGGGCAAATATATTTGATTGCAATTTAAATCTGCAGGATCAATTACTGTAATCCGTACCGTATCAAATGCAATACACACCATATCTTCTGTAAAGTTTAACGTATAAGTAATACTAGAGGTAGGTGTCGATGTTGGATCTGAAATATCCGTAGCCGATAAAAAATCAGAAGGTTGCCACAAATAATTATCTGCACAGCTCATCGTTGCATCCAAGTCTACAGACTCTCCTAGAAAAATGGTCAGATCGTCATTCAAAATTTTATCAGGTCCGAGATATAAACCTTCAATTTCGTCAAGGCTCAATGCTCGACCGTAAAAAAGCATTTCATCAAGCACTCCTGCGAAAGGCACTTCCGTAGTTGACTGACAAGGGCTATTGGCAATACTCAAAACAGCATTATTAGTTATGTCTACTCTAGACACTGCGCTACTTTCTGCTCTCAAGACTCCGTTGATATATAACAATGAGCGAGTGTTTTGACGAACAAATACAATGTGTTGCCAGCAATTCCCAAAATCCAAAGTAGCAGAAACTGGAGCAGACTTACTCGTGTTTTCACTTAGATCTACCGCAATCGAGTTTGTAGCTGGCAAAAAGCGGATTGCGAATGCATTATTAGCATTACAGCTTTCTCTTTTTGAGAGGATGTCTTTATTGCCTTGCCCATTTGTTGATTTCATGTAGAAACTGACAGAGAAATCGTTTCTATCAAAAATGTTATTTACCTGATTCAAAGCCAACATGTAAGCCTGAGGTCCCGTGGGGGTAGATGTTCCGCTAAAAAACAAAGCTTGAGAAGATACTCCACAGGGTTCACAATCTGCTCCAAACAGTATCCCGTTTGAACCATTTCCACTAAAGTCAAATCCAGTGCAATCATCAAATGAATAATGTGCGACTAAATCGTTAGTTGGTACTTGTGCAAAGACACTTGTAAGCGTCAAAAAAGCAATAAATAATGTTGTGAAAAATTTCATGTAAATAAGACATTTATAACTCACTGGTAATCAATAAGTTTAAGTTTTAATTTTGTCACTTTGACCAATAGGTCTAGCATCTACAAATAAACGGAAATTATACTGCAATATTTTATCCAAACATATCAGATAGGCCTCCCATTCCAGGTGGAAGCATGTCTTTAAGCAAGTTTTGGGCCTCTTCAGCTTCCAGCTCTGCAGCCATTCCTAAAGCTCGATTGATAGCCACCATCACAAAATCTTCAATTTGCTCTGCGTCACCATCTGTCATCAAAGATGGATCAATAGAAATATTTCGCACCTCACGAGTGGCACTTACGACTACTTTTACTTTTCCATCACCAGCTTCTGCATTTACGGTCATTCCTGACAGTTTGACTTGAAGTTGCTTTTGCTTTTCTTCCATGTCTCCGAACATAAGAATCTTGATTTTTAGTTAAACGAATGGATTGGTAGGATACGTCTACCAGATTTCCCCACAAAGGTAAGTTGTTTAATTGAAATGGAGGAAACTTAGGAAATGGAATTAGGATTAGAATCGAAATTAGGATTAGAATAGCCTACTGTCGTGAGGGATAAGAATAGTCTAGTACCGCGAGATCCACGATATAGGGCCATTCTAATTCTGATTCACATTCCGCTAGGTATAACAATCCGAGTTAGCGTTCTCGATCGGGTTTTCTTCATAGAGCTGCAAGACCTCCTCGTCAGACAAAGCCCTTTCATATACTTTAAGCTCATCTAATATTCCTTTGAAGCGACGAGTCCCTCCGCTTCCAAGACAAGGGCTATTAGAGAACGAAAGTAATGTTTCGTTTGAGATATCGACACCACTGCAACGAAAGCCTTCACGCTGCGGGACACCATTCATGTAGGTATAGGCATAACGCCCTTTTCGTACCAGTACATAATGTACCCAGCCACTCCCTTCATAATCTGGAGAAATATCAGCATATGATTTTAAAGGTTTTTCATAAACTTCTGTCGTTATTCTTTTGTTGTGGGTATCCATTCGAATGTCGAACATTTGAGTGCTGTCGCATTCGTTGCGCTTACTTAAAAGGCTTTGTTGAAAAATATTGGCGCGTTCGGGTTTGACATAAAAAGAGACGGTAAAATCTGTTGTGTTAAATGCTTTATTGACACGACCAGAAAATTCTACATAACTTCTTAGGCCATCAAAAAGCAAACCTTCATCTTCAATTCCACACCAGCAGTTTACGTTATATAATTCACCATCAGAACCATAGCCACTCTCATCGCGAGCATCACAGTCATTGAAAGAATAATACGCAATTAAGCCTTCATTTAAATCCATACTTTTTTGTTGCAAGGTATCGCTCATTTCAACGGGGAACAAAAGCAAGAATATGGGACTAAGGAAATAGAAGTATCTCATGGTATTGTTTTTTGATTACATTGATCAGCATTGAAGCCTTATGATTTGTAAGTACAATATCTAAGATACAAATTTCGGGGAAGGCGTCCAAATTACTGACACAAAAGCCCCAGCAGAATTAACTGCTGGGGCTTTTATATATTGAAGTTAATATAGAGAAATTGAATATTACATCTTGATAAAACGACGAGTAATTATTTCACCTGCTACATTGAACTGAATAAAGTAAGCTCCTTTTTGCAAATTAGTTGCATCCAATTCAAATTGCTGCGTACCTCTCTCGATCGTTGCCGTTTGTAGTTGACGTCCCGTGATGTCTACTACTCGTAGCTCAATATCTGTTGTAAGCCCTTCTTCTAACATAACTTGCACAAAGCTAGTTACCATGGTTGGGCGAACTTCGATCACTGCTTCTGTTCTCATTGTCACTACTGCAACAGAGCTATATTCGAATGCACCATCAAAATCTACTTGAAGTAGGCGGTAATAATTTTTGCCTGTAGCTGCATCTGTATGCGTGAATTGATAGTTTTGAATTTCAGAAGTTGTACCAACACCTATTACTTTGTCGATGTAAGTGAAATCCCGACCGTTTGTGCTGTGTTCGATTTCGAAGTGAGAATTGTTTTCTTCTGAGGCGGTGGACCAGTCTAAATCAATTTCCATATGTTGATTTCCTTTGGCTGTAAAGCTGATCAAATCAACTGGAAGTGCGCCAACAGGAGCGTCCCAAGGATAACTTGCTACATCACCACAATTGAGGCTAACGCCATCTATGTCTTGAGGACAACCATCAGTGCCAGGTACTGCATTGAAAGCGATACAATCTCCATTAGCAGAAGTAAGTCTAATTTCATCTCCATAATTACCAATAATATTCCCACCTCCGTTATCCGCATCAAATACAGCAGCAGGAGGAGTTGAACCATCCCAATCATTTACTACCGTTATACAATTTCCTGAAACAATGATTGTTCCTTCAGGAAAAGTAAACCAGTCTCCCTTTTCCAAATCATTTAAAGAGAAACCAGATAAATCGGCATCGCTTGCGGAAGTATTACAAATTTTTACAAATTCATCATTAGTAGCATTGTCTCCATCTCCATCTGAGTCAAAATTAAATCCATTCGTACTATTTGGATCTACCAACACTTCTGTAATAGCAATACCTTCAGGACATTGAGCGGAGGCAGTATGAAAACTAATAAAAAAAACGAGTGAAATAAAAGGTAATAGTTTTTTCATAATTCTGGTAATTTAAGAGGTTTAAAATAAGGTTTAATAAAGGGTTTGTATCAAATCAATAGTTGATAGACATAAGGCCTAAAGCCAATAAAAATGATATGCATTGGTTTAATAATTTGAAAAGAAGGGAAGTCATATTTCCATGACTGCGATGCTAAGCTAATAAAAATACTTGCAAAATTCAAAGGGTAACAAGTATTTTCTACAAATATAATTAAGTATTATGTATAAAAGTCAAACTTATATTTTGTTGTCGAACAAAGAAGAATTGAAGATTAAAGGATTGTAATAAGAAGGAATCAAACTAATTCCCTCATGTAATTGGGCAAAACAGATTTCAGCAATTCTATCAAAAAGAAAGCATAAAATAGTAGCAGAAGTATTGCATGGCTTGCAAAATAAACTGTGATTCTAGCACACAAAAGCCCCAGCAGAATGAACTGCTGAGGCTTTTGTGTATTGAACTTGCTTAAGTCTTAATTACATCTTGATAAAACGACGAGTAATTATTTCACCTACTACATTGAACTGAATGAAGTAAGCTCCTTTTTGCAAATTAGTTGCATCCAATTCAAATTGCTGCGTACCTCTCTCGATCGTTGCTGTTTGTAGTAGACGACCAGTAATATCTACTACTTGTAGCTCAACATCTGTTGTAAGCCCTTTTTCTAACATAACTTGTACAAAGCTAGTTACCATCGTTGGGCGAACTTCGATCACTGCTTCTGTTCTCATTGTCACTACTGCAACAGAACTGTATTCGAATGCACCATCAAAATCTACTTGAAGTAGGCGGTAATAATTTTTACCTGTAGCTGCGTCTGTGTGTGTGAATTGATAGTTTTGAATTTCTGAAGTTGTACCAACACCTATTACTTTGTCGATGTAAGTAAAGTCGCGACCGTTTGTGCTGTGCTCGATTTCGAAGTGAGAGTTGTTTTCTTCTGAGGCGGTGGACCAAGATAG
>CAKZUK010000107.1 GCA_937921775.1 uncultured Saprospiraceae bacterium | reverse complement strand
AGCAAAGAAAGCTGCTCCTAAGAAAAAAGCAGTTGCTAAAAAAGCGGTAGCAAAGAAAGCTGCTCCTAAGAAAAAGGCAGTTGCTAAAAAGGCGGTAGCAAAGAAAGCTGCTCCTAAGAAAAAGGCAGTTGCTAAAAAAGCGGTAGCAAAGAAAGCTGCTCCTAAGAAAAAGGCAGTTGCTAAAAAAGCGGTAGCAAAGAAAGCTGCTCCTAAGAAAAAAGCAGTTGCTAAAAAGACAGTTGCTAAAAAAGTAACGGCTAAGAAGAAAGCTGCTCCTAAAAAAGCAAAAGCGACTTCTCGCAAGAAGAAAAAATAAAAATTATTTTTTTTCCAGCCCTTAAATTAATTTAAGGGCTTTTTTTAAAACGTAGGTTGGGGCTACCTAACTTCGTTAGCTATCGGGACTATGTGAATAGTCAAAAAAACATATTGAATACTTAGTGCTTTGTCTGCTAGGTTTGGAATTTTAACTGAATCACATTAAACTTGTGTTCTCAGTCTTAACTACATTTCTAGCAGATAAAGTTCTTTGTATTGTCAAAACAGAGTCAATATATCGCGCCTGTTATGAACATTCCTTTGACTAGTTGTATTATTGCAGCATGAAACTGCAAAACGACTTATTACTAAGGACAGCCATGGGAGAGAAAACCCATAGGCCACCCGTATGGCTAATGCGACAAGCCGGAAGAATCTTACCTCAATATCGAGCACTTCGCTCTAAATTATCAGGGTTTAAAGAACTAGTTGAAACGCCTCATCTGGCAGCTGAAGTTACTATTCAACCAGTGGATGAATTAGGAGTAGATGCAGCCATTATGTTTTCTGATATTTTAGTAATACCAGAAGCAATGGGTTTGCCTTATGAACTAATCGAAAAAAAAGGTCCTTTCTTCCCACGTACCATAACGAATCAAGCAGATGTAGATGCACTACTTGATGGGCCAGAAGCAGCAAATGAACTAAGTTATGTTTATGATGCTATTCGCATTATGAAGCAGGAACTAGCAGGTCGCGTACCATTGATCGGTTTTGCTGGTGCACCCTGGACCATACTTTCTTACATGATTGAAGGTAGCGGAAGTAAGACTTTCTCAAAAGCGCGTAGATTGCTTTACACGAATCCTGCAATGGCTCATCAGCTACTTACCAAAATTACTAAGTCGACCATAGCTTATTTGAAAAACCAAATAGCAGCAGGAGTTAACATTGTGCAAGTATTCGATTCTTGGGCGGGAGTATTGCCTCCGGAAATGTATAACAAGTTTGGTTTACCCTATATCCAAATGATTTGTGATGCGATTGATGAAGTACCAGTAATTGTTTTCGCAAAGGATGCTTGGTTTGCAATGGATGATATATGTTCACTCGATTGTAATGTAGTTGGCTTAGATTGGCACATGGAACCGGAGCCGTTTAGAGCTAAGCATGGTACCAATAAGGTCGTGCAAGGAAATCTTGATCCGACGATCTTATATGCAGATCATTCAGTTATAAAACAACGAACTAATGACATGATTAAGCAATTTGGAGGGCACCAAATTGTCAATTTAGGACATGGGGTTTACCCAGACACTCCTTTAGATGGTGTCAAGTGTTTTGTGGATACTGTCAAACAGTACGAATTTAATAAAGTTGTTTAAGGATTTGAATTGAAATACTCTTAAACATAAATTTATTTAATTTTTGAATGTTCTTTTTAATTGATGACTTCTTCCATGTTTTCTCAAATAGTTTAGGTTATTCTTAAAAATATTGGAATCGTCCTCACTAAAAAATAATGCATTCAAATTCCTAACTAACTTATGTTACAGAGTATTGAAGTTGAGAAATAGAGATTGATCAAGTAAATTTCACTTTGCCGGATTGCTAAGAAGTCATCTTTTTAAAGCTGTCGGTGATAAAAATAGCCTTGACTTGCTTGAAAAAGGCCACTTCATAGGCATATTTATAATTTTTAATCAACTTCAATCCATAATAGGCTAGGAATTTAAACTTGTATTATTAACTTTGGCTTAAACTGGGGATTGGAGGCTGAACCAATTCGCAAAAGCAAACTTTGCTAACAAATAGAAAACAATAGATGGGTTGGTTTAAAAGATTAAAGGACGGGATTATAACGGCTACCAAGGATAAGAAAGAAGCTCCTGATGGCCTGTGGTATAAATGTGAAAAATGTAAAGAGGCAAGCACTTTGAAAGAAGTTAAAGAAGCTTACCACAAATGTCCGAAATGTAACTACCACATTCGAATTGGTTCTTTTGACTACTTTGAACTTATTTTTGACGGTAAGTATAAAGAAGTTTTTAACGATATTGAGTCATATGACTTCCTGGAGTTTACAGACTTAAAAAACTATAATGATCGCCTTGAAGCTGCTAAAGCGAAAACGGATCTTGATGATTCTATGGCTGTTGCTATTGGAAAGGTGAACAAAAAAGACTTGACTATTGCGGCTATGGACTTTTCATTTATTGGTGGTTCTATGGGATCAGTAGTAGGAGAAAAGATAGCAAGAGCTGTCGATTACTGTATTGACACTAAAACGCCATTACTAATAATTTCCAAATCAGGTGGTGCTCGTATGATGGAATCTGCCTTTAGCCTAATGCAAATGGCAAAGAGTTCTGTCAAGCTAGCAGAACTTGGTAAGGCAGGTATCCCTTACTTGTCCATGATGACTGATCCTACAACAGGGGGTGTTACTGCCTCTTATGCTATGTTAGGGGACATCAATTTCGCTGAACCAGAGGCGATGATTGGTTTTGCAGGACCACGTGTTATTAAAGAAACGATTAAAAAAGATTTACCAGAGGGTTTTCAAAGAGCTGAATTTTTGTTAGACCATGGCTTTCTTGACTTTATCGTTGATCGTCAGAACCTAAAAGAACGCATTTCTGACCTTTTGACACTGCTATAAAAAGCATTAAAGAAGCTTCAACTTATTCCACAAATACAACAAAATCTTTATCCAAAGGGTTTAACTGCATTTTTAGCGTTTCAAAAAACGCATCTCCATGATTTATATAGAAACTTAGAAAGTTAACCTTACGTTCCTGAAGTGAGCGTGAGGGAAATAGTGATGCTTTCAATGCTCTGATTTGATTAACACTTACCTCACTTTTCTTTTTCTCTGCTTTTACAAAACGTGCTTCTATTGCTTCTAAGCTTTTTAATTGCTTAACTTGCTCCGCCTTCACACTTCCCGACAAGGTAGGGTCTATGGCTTTTGCCAAATCACTTATCTCATTAAAGATCGTTTTTAATTGACCTTTTTGTTTGGCCAAACTTAACTCAGTTGATGCATTTTGGTTTATAAAATGCTTAATCAAATCTTCTTCCTCTTTCAATAGTTCTCCTAAACTCAAGTTTAGTTTCGCCATTTTCTTCGAATGACCTTTTCCAATGATAAGACCAGAACTTCTTCGAATCAGCATAGGAAAGTTGATACCGAAATGCTCAAACTGTGTTTTGCGTTCCAACCAATAGGCAATTTCTCCTCCGCCTCCAATATAAGCCAGATTCGGTAAGATCAGCTCTTGATATAGCGGTCGCATCACCACATTAGGACTAAAGCGTTCAGGATGATTCTCCAATTCAGATAGCAACTCATTTTCTGAAAAGGTAAAAGAAGAATCTAGTACCTTGTAGTGCTTGTCTTCAAATACAATCCGGCTCCTAATTTGGTCATGTAGATAAAATAAATTAATCTCTCGAGGGGAAGCTTGCGCGTTGAAACCAATTTCATTTAACTTTGAAATACTGGCTTCTACCAAAGGAGCTGAAGCTTGTTGTAGCAACTCTTTTTTGAATATCGGGATGGCGGCACGCTTCAAGGCCGCAACACTCATGTCTAACACCACCAAGCCAAATGATTTAAACAAGTCATGAATCAACTCAATAGTAGCTTTACCATAACTTGAATTAGCAGTATATGCATGCTCAATTTTTTGGAAGATGCTAAGAGCATTTTCATTATTACCCAACATCTCTTTCAATTCTGCAAGCGGCTCCGCTAGTTTTTTAGTAGACATATGGCCCACTGCACCAGATTCATCATTCTCCCAACTAATTGTTTTGCTAAAAACCTTTGCATGATTAACTTCTTCAAAATCATGATCTTCAGCACCTGAAACAAAAACAGGAACAAAATTGTAACTTGGGTAAGTTTCTTTCAAAACCTCTGACAAGCGAATTGTTGACAATATTTTGTAGATATAATAAAGGGGGCCAGTAAACAAGCTTGGTTGATGTGCAGTGACTATTGTGAACGTTTTTTCATCCAAGAGTAGATCAACATTCTTTTGTACCAATTCTGACTTAGTTAAGCTGCTGTATTGCGCTGTCAATGCTTGAACTAAAAGCGGTCGATCAGTCTGATCACCTTTCTTATCTGCAATGACTGTTTCGAACGAGGCAATATCAACGGAATACTTATAAAAAGGTCGTAGAGCAGCTATTTCTTCAATATATGCACGATCTCTTTTCGAAAATTGTGTTATGTCCTTCAAAGGAATTCTGGAAATCTCCATGGTAATTTTTATTGTGCCTCAATGTTAAGGAATAATTACTTAACATTAACTAAATTTAGGCATCAATGGTTTAAAGTAGCCAAGCAAATTTACTAAACTAGGTATTCTATAATAGTAGTCAAAAAATAAAATTACTTATAAAGAGGATATGACTTTTGAAATAAAAATAGAAACAATCTTTCAATGTTCACTTGAAAGGGCATTCAAAACACCGATGCTTTGTGATCTATCAAAAATTCATACAGGATATGGGTTTATGCCAAAGGTAACACATACCACTAACGATGAGAATTGGGGGAAACCAGGGGCAAGTAAAAAGGTATATGTGACAAAATCACTTACACAAAATGGAGGTT
This sequence comes from uncultured Saprospiraceae bacterium, assembly GCA_937921775.1. Classification (GTDB taxonomy): domain Bacteria; phylum Bacteroidota; class Bacteroidia; order Chitinophagales; family Saprospiraceae; genus CALGLS01. The sequence continues at coordinate 59,022 of CAKZUK010000107.1, read as the reverse complement.
TTGGTTTTATTGACAATATCCTTGAGCGGAATGAAAACAAGCATTGGAAAATTGAAGTGGACGAATTTCAGTTTTGGATGATTGGCTTTTATAAATTTGCCGCTGAGTGGAACGTAACTGAATTGGATAAGAATAAAGTACGAATTATATATGCTTATTGCTTGTATTCAAACAAGCCAGTGTTTTATTTTTTTAATTGGATTTTTGCAAAATTATTTTGGAAATCCTATATGAAAAGAGTTGTAGAAAATGTCAGAAAAATGGTGAACAATAATGAACCTTATTTATATGAGTAAAAAGATTGGATCATTAATAGAACAAATTTGCATAGCTACTGATAACCTTAAATTTATTTTTATAACATGAAATACATTCTCGCCCTTGATCAAGGGACCACAAGTTCAAGAGCAATTCTATTTGATGAAAATGGTAAAATAGCTGGGATAGAACAAAAGGAATTTACACAACATTTTCCGGAACCAGGTTTAGTGGAACACGATGCTAACGAAATATGGGATAGCCAAATCCGAGTAGTTCAAAAACTACTTAAGCGACTTAAGCTAAAACCAAAAGCCATCAAAGGAATTGGAATTACAAACCAAAGAGAGACCACGGTAGTTTGGGATAAGAAAACAGGTATACCCATTCATAAAGCGATTGTTTGGCAAGATCGACGTACGGCTAAAATCTGTGATCAAATGAAAGCAGATGGCTTGGAACCCTATGTGCGTAAAAACACAGGATTGGTTGTTGACGCTTACTTTTCAGGTACCAAGGTGAAATGGATTTTGGACAATGTAAAAGGGGCTAGACTTCGAGCTAAGAAAGGAGAGTTATTATTTGGAACGATTGATACTTGGTTGATTTGGAAACTAACAGGTGGCTCAAGCTACGTTACGGATTATTCCAACGCCAGTAGAACACTTTTGTACAATATCAAAAAATTGAGATGGGATACTAAGATGTTGAACTACTTGGACATTCCCAAAAAAATGTTGCCAGAGGTCTGCTCTTCAAGCGAGATTTATGGACACACACTAAAAGCCTTATTTGGCGAATCGATTCCAATCGCAGGAATTGCAGGTGATCAGCAAGCAGCTCTGTTTGGTCAAGGTTGTCATACGGCTGGTCTGGCTAAGAATACCTACGGAACAGGTTGCTTCATGTTGATGAATACTGGAGAGACTCCGGTTTTCTCAAAAAGTGGCTTACTTACTACCATTGCTTGGGGAATAGATGGGAAAGTGACCTACGCCCTAGAAGGTTCGGTTTTTGTAGCTGGGGCTGCGATTCAATGGCTGCGTGATGGTTTAAAAATTATTGATGAAGCAGAGGACTCTGAGTATATGGCTATGAAAGTCAAAGATACAGGTGGTGTTTATGTTGTTCCGGCCTTTGCAGGACTGGGTGCGCCCTACTGGGACATGTATGCACGAGGAGCTATTTTTGGTTTAACCAGAGGAACCACAAAAGCTCATTTGATTCGAGCCACACTTGAATCACTCGCTTTCCAAACGAAAGATGTATTAATGGCAATGGAAAAAGATGCGAAGAAACCTTTGCGTTCCTTGCGAGTAGATGGTGGAGCTTGTGCTAATAACCTACTGATGCAATTCCAGTCAGATATTTTAAAAACACCGGTAGAACGGCCTGCGATTATAGAAACGACAGCTTTGGGAGCAGCATATTTAGCGGGTCTTGCTGTTGGCTTATGGCAGAAAAAGGACTTAAAAAAGAATTGGGAATTAGACCGTAAGTTTACGCCAAAGATGAAAGAAAAAGATCGAAAAGAACGATATGCCAATTGGCAAAAAGCAGTGGACCGCGTTAAAAACTGGGAACAATAATTTGAGTAAAATAGCAAACATAGAAAAGCTTTGGGAATTGCAGAATGAACGTTTGGTTATCGATGTAAGAACACCTGCAGAATTTGAAAAGGGCCATATTCCTGGAGCCATCAATATTCCTTTGTTTAGCAACGAGGAAAGGGTAGTGGTAGGTACTGCATACAAGCAAGTGAATCCTGAAGAAGCACTGATGAAAGGTTTAGATTTTGTTGGACCCAAAATGACGAGCTATATCCGAGAAGCAAAAAACATGTGCCCGAATCGCAAAGTTTTAGTGCATTGCTGGAGAGGTGGCAAACGGAGTTTTAGTATGGGCTGGCTATTGGGAATTGCAGGCTTTGATGTGATGACTTTAGAAGGTGGCTATAAAGCATATCGCAATTTTATACATCAAGCATTTTCTGAAAAGAAATTAAATATGCTGGTGTTGGGAGGAAGAACTGGCTGTGGTAAAACCTCAATTTTGCATGCGATAGAAAAAAAAGAACAGCAGTTTATCGACTTAGAAGGCATGGCAAATCACAAAGGTTCCGCTTTTGGAGGTATAGGTGAGAATCCGCAACCTACGATTGAATCTTTTGAGAATTACCTTTATGAAACAATCAGAAAATTTGACACTGAAAAAATAATTTGGCTTGAAAATGAATCTAGAAACATTGGACGTGTCTTCATTCATGAAGGTTTTTGGAAGCAGTTCAAAAAAGCTCCCTTGATTAATATTGAGTTGCCATTTGATCGTAGAGTCGAGCACTTGGTTGAGCAATATGGACAGTCTTCAATTCCTGATTTAAAAGATTCCTTTAAAAAAATACAAAAACGCTTGGGAGGACTCAGCTATCAAGAAGCAATAGAAGCCTTGGATAGAGGTGAGATAGATGTCGCAGCTTCCATTGCGCTAAGTTATTACGATAAGTCATATCAATATATGTTGGAGAACAATGAAACTCCTGACATTCATTTAATAAATTTTGAGTCAGAGTCCTTTGATGTAATTGCCGATCGTTTGATTGCTTTTGCGAATGAGCATTTTGTGGTCAATCCGATTTCCTAAACAAATAACATGCAAGAGAAAGAAACAAAAACATACAAGCTTACTCAATATTCCCACGGAGCGGGTTGCGGTTGCAAGATTGCTCCTTCCGTTCTAGATAAAATCCTTCAAAAAGATGATCTTGAATCTGTTGGATTTCCTGGTTTATTAGTTGGTAATCAAGAACGTGATGATGCTGCGGTATTTGATCTTGGAGATGGAACTGCGGTGGTCAGCACTACTGACTTTTTTATGCCGATAGTTGATGATGCCAGAGATTTTGGCCGCATCGCATCGGTCAATGCTATTTCTGATATTTACGCGATGGGGGCGAAGCCGCTTGTTGCCATTGCGATACTAGGCTGGCCCATCAAAGACTTACCACCTGAGCTTGCTAATGAAGTGATGAATGGCGCTAGAAGCGCTTGCAGAGATGCTGGAATCCCTCTTGCTGGTGGACACAGTATAGACAGTCCGGAACCAATTTTTGGATTAGCAGTGACCGGACAAGTCAAGATCAATCAACTAAAGAAAAATGGAGGAGCCAAACCTGGCGCTCACTTGTTTCTGACAAAGGGACTAGGCGTAGGTATTCTTTCTACTTCAGAAAAGCAAGGCAAACTTCGCGAGCAAGATAAATTGCTAGCACGTAATAGCATGGTTGAACTAAATAAGGTTGGTCAAATTTTCGGGCAGCAGGACTACATTCAAGCGATGACAGATGTAACTGGTTTTGGTTTGTTAGGCCATCTTTCCGAAATGTGCGAAGCCAGCGATGCTTCTGCTTTGATTCATTTTGAGCGAGTGCCTTTATTGGATGAGGAAGCAATTGATTATTATCTAAATGAAAACTGTATTCCTGGTGGAACGAACCGCAATTGGGATAGCTACGGACATAAGATCGGACACATGACTGATCGTCAACGTCATATTCTTTGTGACCCTCAGACAAGTGGTGGTTTGCTGGTAGCTGTAGATGAGAGATATTTGGAAGACTTTGATGAATTACTTAGATCGGAAGGGCTGGAACTGGAGGCGATTGGGAAGGTGGTTGAGAAGGGGGCTCATTTGGTGGAGGTGGCGTAAGAGGGGATTAGAATTAGAATGATAATTTGAATGGGAATGAGAATTTTTACCTGAACGGGAGGCTTTGACTTTGTTTATGATAAAACGAAAACTGTAATTGATAAGAACAAATGATTCAATACATAATTAGAAAACTTCTGTATGGCTTAGTAGTACTCTTCTTGGTGGTGGTAGTGATTGCTTCAATCATTTATCTTGCGCCGGTAGACCCTGCGAGACTAACTTTCGGTCAACGGTCTGACACTGCTTCTTTGGAATCAAAACGACAGGAATTAGGTTTGGACAAACCGCTTTATATACAATTGGGGAAATACTTGAAGGACTTGTCTCCACTTGCTGTTATTGAGGATAGTCCGAGGAGTAAAGAGAAGTATAGTTACCTAAAATTGATTCCGATTGGTGATTCCTATTTTGTTTTAAAAACACCCTATCTGCGCGAAAGTTTTCAGACAGGGAAGTCGGTCGGAGCTATACTGAAAGCTTCAGTCCCGAGGACGGCCATTCTTGCTTTCTCTGCCATTCTCTTGGCGATCGTGATTGGTATTCCTTTGGGTGTCGCTGCAGCTTTGCGGCAGAATTCAATGTTTGACAATACGGCTGTCGTTACTTCCGTTCTTGGTTTTTCGATACCGAGTTATGTCTCTGCGATGTTGCTGGCCGTGTTTTTTGGATATTATCTGAGTGCGTATACAGGTTTGCAAGTGAGTGGATCTGTTTATGGTTTGGATGACTTAGGTGATGAACGATATTTTTGGGCTAACTTGATTTTACCGGCCATTGCTTTGGGGATACGCCCTGTTGCTATCATTACGCAGTTGACACGTTCCGCTATGTTGGATGTACTTGCTCAGGATTATATTCGTACGGCTAAGGCTAAGGGCTTGAAGTACAGAACGATCGTTTTTAAACATGCATTGCGCAATGCTATGAACCCGGTGATTACTGCGGTGAGTGGATGGTTCGCAGCCTTACTTGCTGGCGCTTTTTTTGTGGAGAATGTATTTCAATTTAATGGGCTAGGGCAGGTAACGGTGAATGCTTTGCTTACTTATGATATTCCAGTTGTATTGGGGTCGGTATTGTTTACGGCTTCTGTTTTTATATTGGTTAATATTTTGGTTGATTTGGTTTATGTGGTTATTGACCCTAGGATAAGAGTGGAGTAGTGTGAGAATAGAAGTAAAGTGGTGATGGGGAGCTTCGGAATAAGCTTGCTTTGCCTAGAGGTAAGTATTAGCTTAGGAGTGCTTAGGTTTACAGAAGGTTCAGTAGGTGGCCATCAATAAAGAAGAGAGTCATTTAGAAATTAGCTTCAAAATTTTTTAATGCCTTGATTGGCTAACAAATTGCCGAATCTAAGTATCAAATAAATTGACCACCTGACTAATCAAGTGGCCAATTTATTATGTGTAGTTCTTTTTGGATTTTATTATTTAGTAATCATTAGTCGTTTTGAAGTTTGAGTAGTAGCTTGTTTAGCTTGTACTAAATATAAGCCGTTGCTAAATTTGTCATCTGAAATATCAATACTCAGAATTGAGTCATTAGTGGTTTCCTGATGAATAAGCATACCCAATTGATTAAAAATCAAAACCTCCGTATTATCAGCCATTCCAAAGCTATACGGCTGGCTACCTTAACAGAAGAGGCTGAAAGTTATGAGTTTTGAATATAAGGTAGGCGGGCAAAGCAGAAGGTGGTCTTTGAAGGGATAAAGAACAATCCATGAGGGACATTAAAAAAGCCGTCTCAAAATGAATGACAATCCAATCTGAGACGACTTCTGATTTCACATTTTAACAAAGGATTGGATCTTAATACCTTCCGAAGTTTGAAAGTACAAATAATAAACCCCATCTACCAATTTGCTAATATCTATAGCTTCATTAATAAATTTCGAATCAAACAATTCCCGGTGAATCAACTTCCCCATAGAATCGAATAAGGAAATAAAGGATCTTTCAACCTGCGGCAACTGAACAGAAAATTGCAAATACTTAGACCCTGTGCGAAAGTAAGATTTAAGAAAAGTAGGAAGAATAGGCTAGATGAGAATAGGGATTTAGACATAGGGTATTTTTTCTTTTAGTTTTTAATTCAAGAACAAAGGGTAAACAATAATACGGAATACTTTTGTAAAATGAATAGAGAGGTGGTATATGAAAAGAAGCATACAAGTACGAGGATTATAAAGATTACGATTGGTTTAAGGTAGGGGAACATTCGTCGAAGAAACACCTTTAGAAGAGGAAGCGAAGACGTTTAACCAAGTGATGATGAACATACCAAAAGAATAAAAATAGCTACAGCATGATGATGGGACTTAGAAAAGAAAAGCAGAAAGGGGAGTACTAATGGGAATAAACTAGATTATACCATAAAGTGTGTCAATGCGAAGGTCTTCCTTTAAAGATTAAAGCGTACGCGAATGAAGATGACACACTTTATGGTATTCCGTAATAAGCGAATTAAATAATTCTAAAAACGGGAAATGAAATAAGCAAGGTTCAATTATAATTATTTAGAGCAAGAATAAACAATAAACTTATCGTTCTCAGCGAGTACCTCAACTGTCGAAAACAAAGGCTCCAAATGCACCCGATAATTTAAATGTCGGTTCGCCACTAATTGAAAACTCCCAGTTTCCTTCAAGCATCGACGACACTGTTTAAACAAAGCAATTGGGATCTGTATATTGATCTCATACTCAAAATGAAAAGGAGGATTAGTTACAATCAAATCAAAATAATCAGGCTTAAAAATTGAAAAATCATTATTGAAGTGATGATGAATGTTCTCACCTTGGACATTCAGCTTGGCAGAGGCAACAGCAAGAAAAGCGTCATCCATCAAATGTATTTCAGCATCAGGAACTTGTTTGTAAATTTCATTACCAATAACTCCATTGCCCGAAGCTAAATCCAATACGAGTTTATCTGTGTCTTTAATTTGGACATGCTCTAAGAGATACTGAGTAGCATAATCTATATGCTCACCAGAAAAAACACCTCCGTATTGCTGGTAATCCTGATCATTATAATTTAAAGTCGTAGTCAATATTTTTTTGGCCGTCTTTCTCTTTTTAGTCAAGGTAAGTAATCTGGCCTTTTTCAAAGCCTTACTTTGTTCTGTAACTTCAAAATATTGCGCTGCTATTTCTACTAACTTAGGACTAAAATGACGAGTCATAAATGCACAGATCACCGTTACATTTTTAGAAGAGTTGTGAACGATTTGCTCTAAGAAAAGTTGGAAGAGCGCCAATGATTTCGGTACCTTAAGTATAGCAAAGTCCATCTTACGGTCAAGTGCTGCAAGTGGATCAGAGAAATTAAGTAAAGGAAGTCTATTCGCTTTTAGGTTGGAACGTATCGCTTTCTCCTGACTCTTTTGGCTAAGTATAATCCTTGGCTCAATTGAATGAAGATAACAAGCCAAAAAACCAAAGCGATCATTGTAAATACAAAGATTACTAGGGGGATGCTCTATTTGGGAAAAGGATTGCAAAAGATATTCATCAGCAGCACTCCAAGGTCTTAATGATTTGTCATTTGATAAATCATGTCGTTCAATCTTGTATTTTCCCTTTTGTATTTCCATCTAAAATATTGCTTTCTCTGAGTCTATTATTAACTATATTGGTTAACCAGCATATGGCACCAACCTTATCCGCGCAATATAGGTATAAGATATGGTAAAGATAAAATAGCGAGGAAGATTGCTTAGCTGAAATAATTGAAGGCGGGCTTATGAGAAAGACATATAGCTGCTACAAAGTAAACTTTGCAGCAGCATTTTAAACGGTGCCGGGATAGGCCTCATGTGTGTAAAAAAAAGACGGCATCCTTTGGTATTGAGAGGCTTTTTTTCTTTGGCTAATGGCAATAAAATATCGTACAACTATTGAGGACTCCTCAATAGAAATAATTTTTTAATGTCGGGTTCTTAGGAAAATGGAAAAGTGCGAAAAGGATATTCACACCGATTTTTGATAGGCCGAAGTTATGTAATTTATTCTGTAAACAAAAAAATCGCAGAAGCTTATTCAAAATAAAATATTGGTTTGATACCAAGTAGTTTTTTTGACTAAACTCTTGCGACTTTTTTGAAGATATCTATATTCTTGGTTCTTTAAAGCCTAGAAAGTATAAGACAAACTAGCGATTAACTTACCTGGACGTTCATCAAAACTAAAGTCTCGATCCAGGAATGTGATACCATCTCCCAGATTGTTGAAGTTTCCTTCATAACGTACATCCAGCATCAATTTCCATACATCAAGGCCAATACCGGTTTGATATCCATAGGTCCATTTGTCAAAATCAAAATCCAATCCATCAACGTCATCCAACTCTGAGTTACTCCCCAAATGCATGTGTGCAACTGGGCCGGCTTGTAACCTCAATGGACCAAATTTTAAACCCAGCAAAACTGGAATGTCAAGATTGTGATATTTATCAGTTAGCAATCGTCTGGCAACTTGTCCTTCTCCAAACTCTTCCAACACATAGTCGACTTGAGTTGTATTGAGTAATAGCTCAGGTTGTATAAAGAAAGCGCCAATTTTTGCTTGGGTTACAATTCCAAAGTGGAAACCATAACTGGCATCTTCGATAGACAAACCAAGGGTTTTTACATTATCTAAATTTCGAATCGCTAGTTGCTTGGTACTTATATCAGAGGTACTCATTCCTGCTTTTAGACCAATTTTGACCTGTGCATTTGCTACTTGAAAGGTAAACAGGGCGATTGCAAGGATTATTAAGTTCTTCATGGCTAGTGGATTTTAGGTTGATTAATTAGCTTTTAGAGGTAACGATGAGAATATAGCTTTGATTTCATTGATATGTTGATTAACAATTTTTTAATTGAACTAGACCATTGCTTATGACCTCCAAATAAGGCTAATCACTTAAGTCAGCGCTGACTTAAGGACAAATTAGCTGTGAAAATAAAATAGTAAACAAAAATTTTACTCAGACGGAATTTTCTCAACAAGATTTCTCAATGATTTTTCAACTATAAGACGTATTTAATTGGAAGAAACCCCTATGTCGTCGCGCATTTCCTTAAATTTGGCATTTCTGACTAGGGGAGAGGAGATGAATGAGAATGAAGATTTGAATTAGAATGTAAAAGAGACTTGGAATCTTGAGTGAAACCACAATTATCACTGGCATAAAAACTGAGATCACAAGGAAACGAATTTGAATAAAAACCGAAATTAAAAACTGGCAATTTATTTAAAATACTAAAGTGCCATTCCAAAAGGATAAAACAATAATGAAAATAAATAATGCAGAATACATGGGCAGTTTCCCGAAGGAATCACTCTGCCCAAAAACTGGTTTTCCAGAATACGCGTTTATCGGAAGATCGAACGTAGGTAAATCTTCTTTGATCAACATGCTCACCGATAGGATAAGTTTGGCTAGAGTATCCAAAACACCCGGTAAAACGCAAAGCCTGAATTTTTATCTCGTTGACGAAGAATGGTATATTGTCGATTTACCAGGATATGGTTACGCAAAAATTTCTAAAAACAAGCGAGCAGATTGGGAGAAGATGATTCAGATCTATCTGATGCATCGTGAAACCTTGATGTCAGCAATGGTTTTGATCGATAGTAATATTCCACCACAACTAATTGATATAGAATTTATTAATTGGTTGGGACAAGAACAAGTACCTTTTGTTATTGTTTTTACAAAGGCAGATCGGTTAAAAAAGAATGCTCTGAATGCGAATATACAACGATTCAAAAATGAGCTCATGAAATACTGGAACGATATGCCTCAGTATTTTATAACTTCAGCAAACGAAGAAATAGGCAAGGAAGAGTTGTATGCATTTTTTGACAAAACAAATAAACTTTCCCGTGGGTAAAGCTCAAGATAACAAAGCGGTCTATCCTCCAGTTATTCCTGATATTGCTGACTGGCCAATTTATAAATTGCACAAGGATAGAGATGGTTTCATTAAAGAAATTAATGAATTTTCCTTAGATCGTCTTATGTCGCAACCAGCTTCTAAGGTTACTGATATGATTGCCAAAACTATATATCAGGAACTCATTCGTATCAAGGAAGAGCCCTGGAAAGTTGATCCACCAAACGATACAGTTTTTTGGAAAAAAATCAGAAAGGAATTGGTTGCCAAATCTTTGGATAAGGAGGAGGCAGATGCCAAGATTAATAATGAAAAATTATTAGCTAAAATTATTAATCGATATTCAGAAGAAATAGTAGGTACGTTTAAAATTAAAACCTTTCGATTTGCACAACGGTTTTTACGATCCTTTTTTCATCGATTGTTGAACACTGCAGCTGCACGAAATTTAAGTCGTGTATATAGCGCAAAATATCGCCTGTACGAGCGACTACGAGTGAGTGGTAATGTGGAGACAGTTCGCTCACTTATGGCAAAGGGAACAGTCGTGGTGGTACCAACACACTTTAGTAACCTAGATTCAATTCTGGTTGGCTATGCAATGGACTCCATTATGGGATTACCTTCATTTTCATATGGAGCCGGATTGAATTTATACAATACTGGCTATACCGCTTATTTTATGAATCGACTTGGTGCATATCGAGTCGATCGCCGAAAGAAGAATCCAATCTATTTAGAAACCTTAAAATCGATGTCTAACTTGTCGATTCAGAAAGGTACCAACTCACTGTTTTTCCCTGGAGGTACCCGTACTCGGTCCGGTGCTTTAGAAACAAGAACCAAACTTGGATTACTCGGAACGGCAGTAGGAGCTCAACGAATCAATTACCAAAAAGGAAAAGACGATAAGGTATTTATCGTTCCATTGATTCTTGGATACGACATGGTGTTGGAGGCTGAATTTATGATTGAGCAACATTTGCAAAAAACAGGAAAGGAATTATACTTAAAAAAAGATCATACCTATAGCCGAAGAAAAGTGTTGCGATTTTTGTGGAAACTATTCTCAAAAAGCTCCGATATATCCTTGTCTTTTGGACAACCACTAGATGTCTTAGGTAATTTTGTAGATCAAAATGGAGACAGTTATGATAAAAATAATCAGAAGATAAATGTAAGAGATTATTTTCTTTCAGATGGCGAAATTAAGAAGGACTTACAACGTGATAATGAGTACACCAAAATTTTGGGAGATAAGATTGTAGATCGTTTTCACAAAGATAATATCGTGCTAAGCTCTCATCTGATTGCATTCGTTATTTTCAATTTGCTTCGCGCAAAAAATAGTAACCTTGATATTTATGGATTGCTAAGATTACCTACGGAGGACTATATATTTGAAAGAGAAACAGTAAACGCAGCAGTATCTGCCCTTAGAGATGTATTGATAGAAATGGAAGCAAACCAGGAAATTCGCTTATCAAAAACAATTCGAGATAGTGTTGAATTGATCGTAAATGAAGGTGTTTCCAGAGTCGGAAATTATCATGCACAGAAACCCCTTAGATTCAATAAAGAAGAGAATATTATCAGTGAGAATTTCTCACTATTATTCTATTACCACAACAGATTAGATACGTTCAATTTACAGAAAAAAGTAAACTGGTCTCAGTTTAACTTAATATTTGTAGATTAGGTTGGATTCGCCAACAACCAATATTGACTTGTTTTAAGTTATCTTCCGAAGATCGATAACTTAAAACAATGTCTAAAAAAACCAACAGCATGTTTAAGCAATTTTTCATAAATGAAAAAAATATGATGATGGCTATTGCCATAAATTCCATCATAATTTTCTTGTTATATTTTCCTCAAATTCATGAGGCTAACCATAGTCTTTACAAAGGACTAGAGTACGTTGACCTCATATTCGTGCTTGTATTTTTGATTGAAGCTATTGTAAAAATCAAACATTTGGGATTTAAAACCTACTTTAAGGACAATTGGAATGTGTTTGACTTTTTTATCGTGGTGGTAAGCTTACCAGCCTTACTTTCGTTTATTCCATTCTTTGCTGCACCTCATACTTCATTTGTGAAAATATTGAGACTAGGTAGGATGGTTCGACTGTTTCGTTTCCTATCATTTATACCTCGAATGGAAATCATAATGGTTGGACTTAGTCGGGCATTAAAAGCCTCTGTATTTGTTATGATTGCATTGATCTTTTTGAATTTCATTTTGGCGCTTTTTACCTGTCATTTTTATTCTGATGTAGCTCCTGAATATTTCTATGATCCAGCCGTTTCTATGTATTATATTTTTCAGTTGTTTACCATTGAAGGCTGGAACGAAATACCACAAGTAGTCATCGAAGGACATGATGAGATGTATGGTGAAGACGCTAGTTCACTTTTTGCAGGAGCAACCAGATTTTATTTTATCTTGGTGGTGCTTTCAGGAGGTATTTTTGGAATGTCATTAGCGAACGCAGTTTTTGTTGATGAAATGACTTCTGATAATAACAAAGAAGTAGAAGATAGATTAGAGGAAATGAAGGTTCAAATTAATGAATTGAAAGAAATGCTTAGGGAAAGAGGGTAGAGGTGGATGAAATTGAAATAAAGAAGCCATAATATTTTGACATAAGGCCTGAGTGGATAAGCTTTTTTATGTCGAGCTTTTTTAGCACTATTTTTTTAGTTTAATTTTCCTATCCAAAGCATTTGAACTTTTATCAAGTATTTACGTTATTCATCTATCCAGCCAGACCGTTTTAAAAGCTGAAGGTCTATATCACAAGAAAATAATAACTCAGTGAACTTTATAATCTACGATCTGGAAGCGACATGTTGGGACGGAAGACCATTAGGTGAGGTGCAGGAAACGATAGAGATCGGAGCTGTGCATGTCAACTCTTACGGAGAGGACCTAGGCTCATTCAATCGCTTCATTCGCCCTAAAGTCAATCCCATTCTTTCTCCTTTCTGTAAAGAGCTCACGAGCATCACTCAGGAAGATGTAAATAGAGCGGATACATTCCTTACTGTAATAGAAGAATTCCAAGATTGGATTGGTGTATTTGATCAGGAATATCTACTTTGTTCTTGGGGTAGTTTTGACAAAACACAGTTGATCAAAGATTGCGATTTACATGAAGTTGAGGCTGATTGGCTTGAAGCACACATAAATATCAAGCGCCAGTATCACGATATCAAAAAACTGAGTCGTCCTTGTGGACTAAGAAGAGCGGTTGTAAAAGAAGGATTTGAATTTACGGGTATCCAACATAGAGGTATCTCTGATGCTGAAAACCTTGCTAAAGTATTTATTAAATATGTGGATGAATGGCAGTTTTAAACAACTTCAATTACTTTATTAAGAAAATCAAGCTCTTAAAACATTTATTGAACATTTCAAATCGCAACAAATCTAAAAAAAGAACCATCCAAAATCTCTTTTGAATGGCTCTTCCTTAATCAATAAACTGATTAAATTTTACTATACAACTCCTTGCGCAATCATAGCATCCGCTACCTTTACAAAACCAGCAATATTTGCACCTTTTACATAATCAACATAGTTCTTGTTGACACGTCCATGCTTCACACACTGCTCATGAATGTTTTGCATAATACTAATAAGTCGCTGATCAACTTCCTCGCGCGTCCAAGACATACGCAGACTATTTTGCGACATTTCCAAACCAGAAGTTGCAACACCACCAGCATTAGAAGCTTTTCCTGGAGCATATAAAATCTTAGCCTTTTGGAATACTTCAATTGCATCTATAGTCGTAGGCATGTTAGCACCTTCAGAGACAAGGATACAAGCATTCTTTACCAACATTTCAGCATCAATTTTATTAATCTCATTTTGAGTAGCTGAAGGAAAAGCGGCATCGCACTTAACACTCCAGGGAGTTTTACCTTTCATATATTTCACACCAAAGTGGTCTGCATATTCTTTGATTCGTCCACGACGATTATTCTTCAAATCCATTACCCACTTTAATTTCTTAGTCGTGATTCCTTCCTTGTCATAGATCGTTCCTGATGAATCAGAAAGTGTATGAACAGTACCACCTAATTCTAGAATCTTTTCAACCGTATATTGTGCTACATTTCCTGATCCAGAAACAATACATTTTTTGCCAGCAAGGCTATCGCCGTTTGCTTTAAGCATTTCATTCGCAAAGTAAACTGAACCATAGCCAGTTGCTTCAGGGCGAATCAAAGAACCACCAAACGAGTGCCCTTTTCCTGTAAAGGTACCAGTGTGTTCGTTCTTTAGTTTTTTGTACATGCCATACATGAATCCAACTTCACGACCACCAACGCCAATATCACCTGCAGGTACATCTATGTCAGGCCCAATGTGTCGATAAAGCTCACGCATAAATGCTTGACAGAAACGCATGATTTCATTATCAGATTTCCCTTTAGGGTTAAAGTTTGCGCCACCTTTTCCGCCGCCCATAGGTAGGGTAGTGAGGCTATTTTTGAAGGTTTGCTCAAAGCCCAAGAACTTCAAGATACTAAGGTTTACACTTGGGTGAAAACGCAAGCCGCCTTTGTATGGGCCTATCGCGTTGTTGAACTGAATACGGTAGCCTTTATTGACTTGAACGCTACCTGCATCATCCATCCAGGTTACACGAAATGAAATAGCTCTTTCTGGCTCAGTCATTCGTTCAAGTAATCCAAAGTTTTTGTACTTAGAGTTTTTATTCATGAATGGAATAATCACCTCCGCGAATTCTCGAACAGCTTGGTGAAACTCTGGCTCATTGGGGTTATTGGCCTCAATGGTCTGCATAAAAGCCTTTAGTTGTTTTGTACTTGTAGACATTTTTCGGTTAAATTATGGTTGTTTAAAATAGGAGACAGGAAATAACCCTGTATTAATGGTCTTGTATTTTTTACGAAGGCGAAATTAGAGAAAGATTATTTTAAAGTATGTCTGTTTTGGAACGATTTTATTCAAAAAACTAATATTTTTTGAATAACAGTAATTGTACGTACTGGAATGAGGTTATTATGTAAAAGTGTTGTTTTTACACTAAGATTATTTTATATTTTAAGTTCATGAAACTTCATACAAAAAGCCGATCGCTAGTAATTATGTTAAGTAGAAGTGTTTTTATTAACAACTAGTAAAAAAAGGGGCCAGTAGGATAACAATACACTAGACGACCAATTGTAGAGTTTTAATTTCAAAAAAATAATTCTAACAAATTATTAAGAAAGTAGAATTTTCTAGAATTACTGCTTGTATCTATTTAAAGGTATATTTCTTTCCCATAATTGATATTATGTTAAGTAGAAGTAAAGAACTCCCAACCAACAACTAATTAGCTATAACTAAGGGATTATCAATAAAACTATTTAAATCCCTTACAGCGCATCTATGTAGCAACACACATTGAAAAAAAGGTCATTGATCCTGGATCATAAAACCCCTACCCCTAATCGGCACTAAAAATTCGAATTTGTTATACTTGGTCAGATTACTTCATTCTAAGCAAAATCTATAAGGCTTATTCAGGCCATAGAAAATTTCAACTCGTATAGTGAACCGTCTACGCGAAAATTTAAAAATTGCATATTGGCAATATTTGAATGAAATATGCTACTTCATGAAATTCAAAGTTGTGTACAATTATCCTAAGCCAAATACAGGCCGTAGAAATTTCTATCCTGTATAATCCACTAGAGAGTTTTAAATGGTATCGTTTACTTTAGAACTATATGTTTGAAATGATTGCTTTGTGAGTTAGAAGAATTATCTGTGGTTAAAAAACTAGTACAATACATTATGTTAAATAGAAATGATCCAAATCAAATCCAGCTAATATGAACTGAAACCATCCAACATACAGAAATGATAATCAACAAGTTTTTTGAAAGCAATTTCTTATTATTATCTTACTCACTAAAATCAACCAAAACGAAATCGAAATTATGAAAAAGAACAGACGGAATTTTATCAAGAAAGCTAGCCTCGCGGGTGTTGCTGTAGCAACATCTACTAGAGTATTTTCAGAAGATCTTTCTACTATTTCAATATTGAAACGAAATTATAGCAGCGCAGATAAAGCACAATTAAAAGTCGCGCTAATTGGTGCTGGTGGTATGGGCTTCGCCAATATAGATACCTTACTTAAACACGATGGTGTCCAACTAGTTGCTGTCTGTGATTTGTACACTGGTCGTCTAAAGGCTGCAAAAAAACGTTGGGGTGCTGATATCAGTACTACTGACAACTACAAAGATATTCTCAAACAAAAGGACATTGACGCGGTAGTGATTGGAACACCTGACCATTGGCACAAGCAAATATCAATAGATGCACTTAATGCAGGAAAGCATGTATATTGTGAGAAACCTATGGTACATTCTGTCAAGGAAGGTCACGAACTAATCAATGCCTGGAAAAAATCGGGAAAAGTTTTTGTCGTTGGGTCTCAGGGTTTATCATCTCTTGGCAATGAAAAAGCACGGGACTTATTAGCAGAAGGAGCAATCGGAGAACTTAACTATGCAGAAGGATTTTGGGCTCGCCACTCCCCTGTCGGTGCTTGGCAATATGCTATTCCAAAAGACGCCTCTGAAGAAACTGTCAACTGGAAATCTTATCTCTCTAATACACAATCCCGTCCATTTGATGCCATGCGTTTTTTCCGTTGGAGAAATTATTTAGATTATGGAACGGGGATGTCTGGTGATTTATTCGTTCATCTATTTTCCAGTCTCCATTTTATTACAAAATCAAAAGGACCAAATCAAATTGCAGCGCTAGGAGGATTGAGGTATTGGAAGGATGGTCGTGAAGTACCTGATGTTTTACTCGGTTCGTTTAGTTATCCAACCACAAAGGAACATCCCGGTTTTAATTTGTCTTTACGTTGTAATTTTGTTGACGGAACTAGTGGCACTACTTATTTGCGAATCGTTGGAAGCAAGGGCTCTATGGATGTAAAATGGGATGAGGTAGTTGTCAGAACCAATAATATATCAACTAATGACCCTTTCGAATTGGCCAAAATGAAAGAAGCAGGAATGCTTGTTAGTGATCGCAAGAAAATTCTTCCTCCTTCAGAGATAGTTTACAAAGCAGAAAAAGATTATAAAGGTGCGCATTATGATCATCACGGAAAATGGATTGAAGCCATTAGAACGGGAGGCACTGTTGTTGAAGACCCAATCTTTGGTTTTAGAGCTGCAGCCCCTGCCCTCTTATGCAATGACAGTTACTTCGGCAATAAGTTTATTAATTGGAATCCAGAGACTATGAAGATTGTTTAACAGAGTATTTAGCTTGAAGAACTTAAACCCTGTTTACTCAAGCGAATGAAATCAGCTCAGATAGTTTTTACTAAGTAAAACGATAAAAAACGAAAATCTAATGCAACAAGTAAAATTAATAATCATAAACCTCCTCCTACTCGCACTAATTTCAGCTTGCAATAATACTCCAACAGAATTGGCCACAGAGCAGGTCCCAGAGTTTACCAAGAAAGTAAAAGTAGAAGAGAAAACAGAGAAATGGATTTCTCTGTTCGATGGAAAGGATGCTTCAGCTTGGAGGA
The DNA here is from genome assembly GCA_937921775.1 of uncultured Saprospiraceae bacterium. Lineage (GTDB taxonomy): Bacteria > Bacteroidota > Bacteroidia > Chitinophagales > Saprospiraceae > CALGLS01. The sequence goes on along the minus strand of CAKZUK010000107.1, from coordinate 41,576 downwards.
GCTTCAACGGGAAGGAATTGCCAGAAGGTTGGATCGTAGAAGATGGAACACTGAAGTCTTTAGGGAAAGGTGGAGATATAGGTGGAGACATCGTCTATGGGAATCAGGAGTTTGACAACTTTGAATTGTCCATAGAATGGAAAATTTCCAAAGCAGGGAATAGCGGTATTTTTTACCACGTTCAAGAAGGTGAAAAGTATGCTGCAGCTTATGAAAACGCACCAGAGTATCAAGTGCTCGACGACCTTGGCTATCCCGACCCCTTAGAAGATTGGCAGCAAGTTGGAGCAGATTATGCGATGCATCCAGCAGATCCAAAAATGAAAATCACCAAGCCCCATGAAACCTGGAATTCTACTAGAATTATCTTTAGTCCAGAAAAAGTTGAGCATTGGCTGAATGGTAACAAAATAGTTGAATTTGTTCCTTGGTCGGATGATTGGCATAAGCGCTTAAAGGAAAGTAAATGGAAGGATTATCCTGATTATGGAATTGCAAAAACAGGTTTGATTGGACTACAAGATCATGGTAGTTTTATTTGGTATCGGAATATTAAGATTCGACCTCTTTAAGCTGAAACCGCTAGGCTGTCAGATCATTTTGTAGAACCAGACTATTCGACTTTTGAAACCATTGATAAAGCGTTAGTTGAGGAGGCTAACTTACCGTAAGTTTACCTCTCGGCCTTCGTTAGCAGAAAATAAAAGTCTCTCAACGAAGCGATTATCAGTGGTGATAAGGAGGGGCATCAGAAGCTCTTAGCGAAGTGATCTGAGAGCAAAGCGGTACATGGTACATGCCCTATTTTATCAATAAAACATCTCCTGAATATCTTAAAACTTGTGCATCTGCAAATCGAACCGTGGCAGTATACACATAAATACCCTCTGGCATTGATTCTCCTTTAAAGGTTCCATCCCAGCCATTTTGCAAATCATTGGGAAGTAAATTATTGCCTTCAAAAACTACACTACCCCATCGATTAAAGACTCTAAATTCTTCGACCATTTGCACATTTGATTCCTTCCCATATACCGTAAAAAAGTCATTTACTCCATCATTATTGGGAGAGAAAGCATTGGGTAACCATGCCTTTCTAACTTCAATTACTTCGATAAATATGGAATCTGAAATTGAACATCCATCGCCAGCAAATAAATCGATTGACACCTGTTGGCTGCTCGTAGGTATAAAATCTAAGTTTAAACAGTCATCAAAATCAAGACAGTTAATTGGAGTGATAGATTGCCAATTGACATCAGAAGGTGTGAAGCTATAAAATGGCGATAGATCTACCGTTTCACCTAATTCAATTATTTGATTCTCGCCCAAGTCTAAAAATAATTGAGATGGATTTTCAACAAAAACGGATAAGTCAACTGAGCAACCAAAATTATCTTCAATAACAAGCATATAAGTTTCTCCTCCTGATAAATTAGGAAATATAGATACTGTATCAAAGTCAACTCCTTCAAAAGTATAATTAAAAGGTGGTGTACCGCTGCTAATACTTTCTACAGAAATACTGCCATTCGTAAGATTTGCACATGTAGGTGGCGTGACTAAAAAATCTACCATAAAATCGGAATCCAATAAGACCGTCAAGTCTGTTATCAGAATACTATCACATCCCAAAAAGTTGACAAAGGTGTCCATATAAATTCCTGATGTTGAATAGACAGAGTTGCCAACCATCCATGTTAGTCCTTCACAAATCGTATCTGATTGCATGGTTTCGCTGGGAAGTACTTCAATGATTTTTTCAGAGGAGTTCACGCGGCAATTTTCTGAGCTCAAATTGTTAATTCCATCCGCGACTAGGAAACGGTAATAGTATATTCCAGCAGTCAATTGAGGGTGCGTATAAACTTGTCCGTTTGCTCCCGCAATATCTGTCCAAGTCAGTCCTTCATCTAAGCTTTGCTGCCATTGAAAAACAGGATTAACGTATTGGTTTCCCATAATCGTTGCTTGAAATTCAATTGGTGGGTCACCTTCGCAGAGAAATGTTACTACGCTTTCTGGGGCTACCAATGTTTCAGGGCCACAAGCTCGAAATGAAATATTATCAATAGCTAGATCATTGCCATTTCCTCCAGGTGCATTATTTCGAAGAGATAGCGTCAATGATTGCTGACCTATTCCAGTAGTGAAGGTAAAGCCGTAAGTCGTCCAGCTATTTGTTTTAGGAATATTACCAGTCGAAAAGAACTCTGCACCATCCAATAGAAAGGAAACATCTGGGTCTATATGGTCAGGAGTCCCCACTTCGATAAGGTTGATAATGTCTGCTGTAAATTCATACAAGGTATTTTCACAAAGTCCAGAGACTGCGTTCTCATAAAAAAGCCCAGTCGCATTACTTGCGTTTACGACCATCATATAGCCATTAGGGTCAGCACTATTATCACCAATGCTGAGCCATGAAGGAAAAAGTCCTGACCAAATAGCAGTATTGTTTGTAAGAACATATTGCCCATCTAAAGGAGGAACGTTAAACGTATAGCTATAGCCAGGCGCGATATTGGGATTAGGAGAAAGTAGGTTGGCAGGGCCTGTACCAAAGTCGCCTTCTAGGAAAATATTGTCCCCTAGAGTCCCAGAACAAAATTGAGCTTGGCTAATACCCGGAAGACATAAAAAAGCTATTACTATGAAAATATGACCTTTCATTTTTTGATATTTTTGATTTATCAAAAATATCATTTTCAGGTCGCAATGTTACCATAAGTATTAGATTGAGTAGTATTTAAGTAGTCTTTATATAGCATTGGGTAGGCTTGAGCAGTTGTTAAGCAACTAAATCATTTAGCTTGTCATAGTATCAAATAATATAGGGAAATTGGTTTTGGCTTTAAATTGAGTAGCTGCTTAACTACTGCTCATTCTTAAGAGATTGGATAAAAAAACTGTTCCTTTACAATCTTTCCATTTTGAACTTCGTAAACACAAACCTCAGCATCTTTTTTACGAGGAGCTCCTTTGTAGGTAACATCCATTTCCATAGTTAGTGTTATAAAATTTCCTGCTACCAAAGGCTCAGAAACAGATCCACCATGCATTTCTTCTACCATCTCATTAAACTTTTCTCCTTTCTGATGAATTTCTTTCATGCCTTTTGCCAATTCCCATGGTGCCCCTGCTGGTTCAATACTCACACAGTCTTCATGGTAAAGTTCTTCATAGGCTTGCGGCCAGTTTCCTGATCGGCAAATTTCTACAAGTCTGTTTGCTACTTCTTGTGTTGTCATGATTATTTAAATATTTAAGAGGTTAAAAAAATTGATTTAGTTTGAAAAAAAACGCTTTTCTGTAAGACCATTCGGTCGGTGGCCTTCATTTGGAGGCAGCAGTTAAAGTTATTAAAAAAGCTTCAATTGGTCCGTTTTGAAATCCGCGTGTAAGCTCGTATTCAACTTAATAGGCTTGTTGTTTTTGAAAAACTTCTTTTTTGCCATTTTAACCTGTTGATTAATCATCTCAGCAATTTTTCCTTCACCACTCATACGTGTTTTAAAGCGACTGTCGCTTGTTTTGCCTCCATGGCATTCCTTGATCTTGTTTAATACCTTTTCAGCTCGATCAGGGAATGTCTTTTGGATCCAATCCACAAAAATTTTTTCAACATCACCATTCAAACGGACAATAGTATGGCCCGCCGAAGTAGCTCCAGCATTTGCCGCAGCTTCTAAGACCTTAAAAATTTCATGATCATTCATAGCTGGAATTATCGGAGCCATCATTACATTGACAGGTATGCCGCTATTAGCTAACATCTCTATCGTTTTGAGCCGTGCTTTGGCAGTAGCTGTTCTTGGTTCCATAAACTTTCGTAGCTTTTCGTCCAAGGTCGTTATTGAAATGGATACACGGACTAAGTTCTCTGAGGCCAGCTTTTGTAGCAATCCAAGATCGCGTAAAATCATACTATTTTTGGTGATGATACCTACCGGATGGCGGTATTTCCAAAAGACTTCGAGTAAGGATCGCGTAATTTTCATTTTACGCTCAGCAGGCTGATAACAGTCTGTATTTCCAGATAACATGATTGGTGCTGCCTTCCAACGTGGACTCTTGATTTTTGCTTCAAGCAATGCTGCCGCATCTTTCTTCACCAATATCTTTTGCTCAAACTCCAGTCCAGCACTATAGCCCCAATATGGATGGGTATTTCTAGCATAGCAGTAAATGCAACCATGTTCACAGCCTTGATAAGGATTAAGTGAAAAATCCATCGGGATGTCTGGGCTAGGGACCTTGTTAACGATAGTCTTGGGATGTACGCTAATTAATTCAGTAGGAACTTGATTTACATCTGAATCTGCACCCGCCAAAGGATTTTCATCATAGTCATACTTCTCGAATCTACTGGAAGGATTGATCTGAGCTCCTCTCCCCTTTAGGTACTTAGGATTTGTTGTGAATTCATTCATTTGATAAACAATTTGTTTTACAAACTTATGTAAAATAAATTAATCAACCAAATTGTTTTAAATTAAATAAAAGCATTGTTTTGTTACATGGAGCTGTAAAGGCAGTAAAATCAAAGATTCTCATACAGGAACTGATTTGAATTAAAGTCAAAATAATAGTGGCGCGCTTAAAGTTAGCTCTAGAATTGCAGGCAACTGCCATTGCAACTACCCCACAATAATTGAAACTAAAAATGGGAACCCGTCATTATAACGAATTCCCATTCTCAATCAAAAATTTCAATTACAATCTCTTCTCTTCAGGTCTAAGGGAAAACTGCATTGGATTGAAATTTTAACTGCTAATTCCTAGTGACTGTGCCCTCCCGGTCCATGCACATGCTTGTGTTCAACTTCTTCCGCTGTAGCTTCACGAACTTCCTTTACATCTAGATCAAAGTTTAAAGTCACACCAGCTAAAGGGTGATTTCCGTCAATACCGACTTTGTCGCCTTCGATCTTAATCACCGTAAATACCTTTGGACCAGCTTCAGTATCTGCTTGCAATTGAGTTCCTACTTTCAAGTCAGGAATTCCTTTCAATTCTTCAGCAGCAATCACGCGGAGTAGAGACTCATCACGTTGGCCATATGCCTCTTCTGGTTCAACGGTTACTTTAAATTTCTCACCAACAGTTTTACCAGTAAGTGCATTTTCCATTCCTGGAATCAATGAACCCACGCCGTGGAGATAGGTTAATGGCTGACGACCGTCAGAAGTGTCGATAATAACACCGTTGCTGTCTGTCAATGTATAGTCGATAGATACGACTGAATTTTTTTCGATTTTCATAAATCTTAAATGTTGGACTTTAAATTGGAAAGTCACAGGTTTTGAAATAGTGCGACTTAAGGGCACTTTCTAATAAATTTCGCGCAAAGATAGGGAAAAAATGGCAATATCAGTTGTAGCTTTAATTGTAATGTCCACCTTGACAGAATTCACTTATACAAACTGCAATTGATAATTTATTGTAATTGCCACTTTGATTTTGATTAAAAAACTGCGATCTTAATTTTTACTGCAACTGCAACTGCAACTGCAACTGCAACTGCAACTGCAACTGCCCTAACCCAATTCCACTATCGTAACACCATCTCCCCCTTCCTTAGCCTCAGGATGCGAATAGGACTTCACAGCATCGTATTCCCTGAGTTTTCGAATAACAGCTTGTCGCAAAATTCCATCACCTTTTCCATGAACAATGTTCAAGTGTGTGGCTGTGGAGACGATGGCTTTGTCAACAAAGGTTTCTAGTGTCTTAAGCGCTTCATCGCGACGAAGGCCGCGGATGTCAAGCTTTGATTCAAATTTTGCAGCAGATTCAATGGAGGTATTGATGCTTTTTTTGGAGCGAATTTCGAGTGGTTCATTCGCAAGGACGAGATCTCTTAACTTGGCAGTCATCTTCATGATTCCCATAATGACGGTTGCGGACTTTTTATTAATGGATTCAACTTTGCCCGTTGCACCACCAGTTTTTAGACGGACAAAATCACCTACTTCGATTGATCTAGTAACCTTGGCTCCTTTATCTTCTGTGTGGTAAATATCTTCTCTTAAACCGCTAACATCATCTACTAGTTTTTTGCGATCATCCCGAACCTGAGCTGCCATTTCCTTGGCTTTCTCTAAATTGTTTTGCTGTTTGATTTCTCGAATTACTTTCTCGAATTCTTTATTATTACCAGCCACTTCTTGAAGTGCTTGTTCCTTGGCTTCGAGTTTTAGTTTCTTACGTTTGTATTCAAATTCTTTGGATAAGTTCTCATAGGTTTTGATCAACTTATCCAGTTTCTTTTCACGGTCGACCATCTTTTCTAGCTTTTCCTCTAGTTCTTGTTTCTCTCGTTGGAGGTCGATTAGAAGTTCATCAACGGCACGTTCGTTTTTACCTGTTTTATGTCTAGCGTATTTGAGTACTTTTTCGTCAAGACCAGATTTGGCGGCAATTTCAAATGCGTAGGAAGATCCGGGCTTACCAATACTTAGTTCATAGGTTGGAGATAGATTGTCTTTGTCAAAAACCATGGCACCATTCACAATGCCTTGCGTTTTGTAGGCAAACATCTTTAGATTGGAATAGTGTGTGGTGATGACCCCAAAAGACTTCCGATGATTTAATTCTTTGAGAATGGCTTCAGCAATAGCTCCTCCCGTTTTGGGGTCAGTACCCGAACCGAATTCATCAATCAATAACAAACTCTTCTCATCTGCATTTTCGAGAAAGGTGCGCATGTTTTGAAGGCGAGAACTATAGGTACTCAAGTCGTCTTCAATAGATTGTGAATCACCGATATCGGAAAACATACTTTCAAAAACGCCCATCTTCGATTCTACGTGTACGGGTACCAGTATGCTCGCTTGTAACATCAATTGTAGTAAGCCAACCGACTTCATGGTAATAGACTTACCTCCTGCATTAGGTCCACTGAGCACAAGGATTCGGTTTTTGCCATAAAGGCTCAAATCAAAAGGAACAGTTTTTTTGGCAAGAGGTTTATTTTTCAAAAATAGTAATGGATGAAAACCTTTGATGGTTCCCAAAGATGGTTTGTCTTCTACCTTTGGCATTACCCCATTTATTTTCAAACCAAATTGCGCTTTTGCTTGAATCACATCATAGTGAACGATGGTATCCTGATAATTATAAAAAGCGCCACAATGCGGACGTAATATGGCACTCAGATCTTTTAGAATGCGATAGATTTCTTGTTTTTCTTCTGATTGTAAATCGTAGATATCATTGTTGATTACAATGATGGGTTCTGGTTCGATGTAGGTGGTTTTTCCGGTAGCTGATTCATCGTGGATGATTCCTCTGATTTTTCGTTTGTGTTCAGAAGGAACTGTGAGAACGCGGCGACCATTACGCATGGTTTCTACCGTGTCTGCCAACCAGCCTTTTTTTCGATAATCAATGATGAGTGACTTGAACTTTTTGTCAAGCTCCATTTGTTTGGAGTTGATGGATTTGCGTATTTTCAAAAGTTCGGGAGATGCATTGGGTCGTATTTCTCCTTTTTCATCTACTACCTTATCAATGGATTTTGCTAGATCCATATCGAGCACTATCTCACAAATGATTCGATGAAGACTAGGATATTTATCAATACGAGCCTTGTTGAAGAATGCAATGATGTTGGCAGTTGTTTTTAGGACGATATAAACACGCTGTAAGCTTTCAACTGACAAAACATAATCAACGACTTCCAAGTATTTTAAGTCATCCCTAATGTCTTCATAGGCACTAATAGGGAAGTTGATGTTTTCTTCCAAAAGCTTCTTGTATTCGGCAGCTTCTCTGAGCTTTCCTTTGATCAGAATGATGTTGGTATCTGGTTGTAGATTTTGAATCTTTTCTCTTCCCAGTTCGCCGAGACATTCTTTTTCCAGTAGTTCCAGTACTTTATCAAATTCCAGTTTATTGTATAAATCTTTCGGTTGCAGTTGCATGGTCAATTTCTATTGTGAATGGTAGCAGAGATGGAAGACCGAAGTCCGCAGACAGAAGTTTCCTTCTATCGTGGACCTGTAATTTTACGCTCGTGTAAAACATCGGATATCCTTCTCACAAAGATATTAATAAAAGACGGAAGATGAAGGTCCTATGACGGAAGTTTCCCTTTCACGTAGACCTAGATTAGAGACTAGGTCTACGTGAAACTTCTGACTTTCCTTTTCCGTCTTCCGGCTTTAAAATAAAAACAGAGTCTCCAACCATTGGTCAGACACTCTGTTAATACGTTTATCTATATAGAAAAGTTCAAGATTGGAGTGATTTAGCATCCTCCAAAGGTGGATTTCTAGAACTCATCAATTAATCGCTTCTTCATAGTTGCAAACTCATCTTCTGAGATAACGCCCGCAGTCTTAAGGTCACCCAATTCTTTGAGTTTAGTTAATACGTCTTTATCTTCATTTATAGCAACTGTTGGACTATCTGTAATGGATTCTGCAACTACTTCTTCAGTAACATCTACTTCAGTATCCATTTCTTCTTCCTCATTGGTGTAAACGTAATCGTCCTTCTCCCCTTTCAGATTGGTTGCAACGTTCTTACCCTTCTCAAACATTTCTCGGTATTTCTTAGATAATCGATCTGGGTCGAAATCGAGAATCGTTCCTCCTGTTTCAAAATGCAGTTTAAAAACTTCACCAAGCGCGTAAGTTGATGCACCTGCAAAAACAGAAACGGTAGCTCCACCTAATACGGAACCAACTCCAGGGATCAATTTGATTAAGCTGCGTGCTCCAATTCGCGCTAGAGTTGAACTTGTCAATGATGTAACTAAAGCTTTACCTTGAGTTTCTTTAAAGTCTATATCATAGACCTTACAGAGTTGGCGGATCATGTCCAGCTGTAATGCACTCACTGCAAATATGTCAGCAATAAGAATAGGAATTAAACCTGCTCCCATTGACCAGATTACGTGGTTTCTAATGACGGTATCTGCATGCTTTTCGCGTGCACCTCTATCTTTATCTGATTTACTCATAACGGTATTTTTTACTGTTTTTGCACCTTTAAAAATTTCTTTGATTATCGTTCTTTTTTTCAAAATATTCTATTTAGTTAAAAATCTTATTCAAATATACTTTAAGACAAGTATATTGTTCATTTATAATCGACAACTTAGGATCCTTTATCGATGAATCCACATTTTATATCTTTGATTCTTTGACAAACCCTGTGCTAAACCCAATGATAAAATAAAATCAAGGTTTCCTTCGGTTGCTTTTGCTTTCATTTTAACATTGGCCAACTTATTTGTCAATGAACCTTATCTTTTAGACGCCGATCTTTAATCTACCGTCACTCTTACTCCTTCTGAATGACTAGAAAATTCGGGAGCATACATACACTGTATCGTAGTAATTCCATTCGAAAAATCACCTTTGTGATTCACACGAAGTGGGTACTCAAATACATGAGTTCCTTTAGGTAAACGAGAGAAAAAGAAATTAGTGGATGCATCTCTGGTGCTCTCGTAATAACCTAAGCCTGCCTTCCATTTGTATTGACTAATAGTATTCATTGGTTCGAAACCAGAAGCTCGCATATCTTTCATGTGTACGTATTCCATCATTCGATCTACTCTTAGCTCGATACGAACTTTTAATTTGTCCCCTGGTTTTAGCTTCGTGTTTTTAGTTACAGGACTGATCTTTGGACCACTATCTGTATTCTCTTCAAGAAATAACTGCTTCTTGAGTGTCAGTGGAGTTTCCTCAAAAGTCGTAATCTTATCCAATTGCTCAAAGTACTGCCAGTAGAGGGCTCCCCAAGCGACTACTTCGTTAGGATTTTTTACTTCAACATTGGCCATATTTGATTTGACATCTTTGCCATCCCAACTGGTTTTGATATATCCAGTTCCAGGTTCTGGTTTAAGACGTTTCGTTTTAATCCTTTCGCCACCAAGGCTAATCTCAACTAAGGCATCTTCTAGCAACCAATTGGACCCCCGACTTAGCAAAGCATAGACGGCAGCTGTTGTTGCTTTAGTTGTTTTCCAATGATTGGTTTGCTTGTTTTTCAATAACCAAACCTTTAGGTCATCAACTGCTTTGGAATCATTGGCTACTTCGTCAAATACTTCAATCATCATGGCATGTGTTTCAATTGGGAGTTGGTACCAGTAATAACCTCGATCATATTTCCAATACATCCCCATTTCCTCCTTGTAGAGTGATCGTTCTTTTAGTGACTTTACTATTTTGCTAGGAACAGTCTTATCGCGATTACGATGCATTGCTAATGCGAGCATGCCTTGTAGATATTGATTTTTATTGATCCAATAAGTATTGACCTGTCCCATGAAATAATCAGCAACTTTCAATGTTGTAGCATCTTGCGGGACTTCTTTGTAGAATGAACGGCTGTACAAATAATGAATCACGATTTGACTCAAATGGTCACTCTCCCAACTGTCATCTCCTCGTTCCACACGTTCTTTAATCTTATTGTAATAATCTACGAGGCGAGCATCTGTATATTTTACAGCACGATTGGTAATGTTGCTTATCCGATCATCTGATTTGGATTTTACGCCAAGTGCATCAAGATGACCAAAGCCTTCGACAATGTGTTGCGTGATATGCCAGCTATCTCGTCCCCCCGGAAACCAAGAGAAACCTCCATCAGAACCTTGACGTTCTGCAATTTTAGTCATGGCCTGATCTCGTTCATTTGCCATACGGTTGAGGTCGAAAAGTAAACCGATATTTTTCCTTTGTAGTTCTTCGCTTTGAGCTTGTAATACCCAAGGCGTTTCTTCCAAGAGCGCCGACTTTAATTCTTCATTTTTAGAAAGATTGCTAAGCATAGCATCGGAATCTCGCCATTTGTTGAATACAGATTTTATTTTCGGATGTGAATTAGCCACGGAAGTTGCTAGGCTGTTGGCGTAGTAACGACTGAATATTTGCTCAGTACAATCGTAAGGATACTCCATCAAGTATGGTAGCGCTTGTAAGGCATACCAAGCAGGATTGGATGTAAACTCCAAAGTCAGTTTGTGATTCTGCAAAGTGTTGGATGATCCAGACTCTGCTAACTTCTTGAATTGGAATTTTTTAGTCTCTTTTCCTCTAACTGGTAATGGAAGGCTTTCAGTCACCAACATTCGATTGGTCAATATAGGCAATGCAGATTCCTCGCCGTCAGAAAATTTACCAGATTTTGCAATAACTCGGTGCGTAATCGCCATGACTTCCCCTGTAGGAATACTAAGGTTCCATGCGAGTCGAGCAGATTGTCCAGCTTCAGCTGTAAAGGGAATTTCTGCATTTTTAATACCTAATAGATCATTGACTGGCTTGTTGGTAATTGCATCAAATAATTGAATGGTGGCAGTTCCGTCCATTTTGTTTTCCGTAAGGTTACTTACCTTAGCGGTAAATTCAATTTGATCGCCTTCGCGGAAAAAGCGTGGAGGATTTGGCATTACCATCAAATCTTTTTGGGTCACGATTTCTTTGGTGATCATCCCAGTTTTGAGGTCTTTAGTATGAGCGAAGCCCATGAATTTCCAACGTGTCAGAGCCTCATTCATTTTGAACTTTACAATGATGTTTCCATCTGCGTCAGTCATTAGATCTGGTAGGAAGAAAACGGTTTCGTTTAGGTTGGTTCGGACTGCTACATCGTCGAATCCAGAATCTTCAGTTTTGCCACTATTTTCTGCTACTTCAGGTGGTGGTACAGGATTCGTGGAATCAGAGTCAGAGTCGGCAAATGCTAGATCTGCTGATCCTGCTACTCCATCGATTGTAGCGTTGGCATTCATCATCTTTCTGCTTTCTTTTTTTCTAGATCCACGAACATTTGCTGATGGGGACATTTCAACAGACTCCAACATAACTCCATCGTCGTATGCATAGCCGCCATAGTTGTAGCCATAAGCATTAAATCCAAACCAGTTGAGCTGGCGATATTGTCGATTAAAACGCTCATATGATTGAGGCCAGAATGTCATTTGGCGTCCATAGTTCATATTGAAGCAATTACTATTGGATTGAAAATAGAGGTAGTTGCTTGGATAAAAATAGTTGTTCCAATTATTGGGTGCAAAAACATCTAGTGATGCATCATACATAGCCGCGACCATTTCAGCAGCAGCCTTTTCTTTTTTAGGACCACTTATTTTGATGCGCCATTCTTCGTCTTGTCCGGGATAAAGTTTGTCGCGGAAAGTTGAGAATTCAATATCCAAAACTTTGTTGCTGTATGGAACATAAATCGTGTGCTGGTTGAGGTGAATTCGGTTATTGTACACCATACTCAGTGCGTAATGTACGTTGCCTCTATGTTCTTCCTTTATTTTAATTTTTCGATCTTCTAGTCCATTTATGTTCAACCATTCTGAGTGGATGATTTCATTTTTGTGAATCAATTCATAAAGAACATGTACTGGTTTATTTTTGGAGCCTACAAAAAAGTGCGCCTGTTCTCCAGGTTCATGGCTTTTGTTTTCCATGACATGGAAGAAACTCTCGTTGTTTGGCACTGCCTTATCGTCGAGATCATATACTGTGAAATACTTTCGGAGTTCAATTGGAGTACCAAATTTATCTTTCGTTTTTAGCTCCAGCAAATAAGCTCCAGCAGGTAATTTGTTTTTGGACAAATCAATCTCTTTGGATTTTTCTGTATCAAAATCAAATTGAGCGAAATTATTTTGCACTTCCCAGGTCGTTTGATCATCTTCATTTTGGTAAACATATTGAGGGAAGTCCTTTTTGTAATCGCTCTCAGAAATGAACCATTGATCGGGTTTTGCCCAAAAGCGTTTGATCTGTGCATTGGTTGGCGCTTTTAGGGACTTGATATTGATCGTTCCTTTCGCTGGTTCGAATTCGCCGTTTAAATTATTAGTACTAAGTGATATTGAGCTTAGACTGTCACTGTTGACTGTTCCTGAAATACCGACAGCTGCGTTTAAGGCTACATAGCCAATTCTGGCAGTTCCAGTAGCACTATGTGTTTCACCTGTGATGTCAACTACGTCAACAAAAACTTGATAGGTAAAGACGGCTTGGTCTTCTTCCTTTGATGTTCTATCAGGTTTGGCTTCAAATTCAATGGAGAATTTACCCTTTTCATCTGTTTTGCTTGAACCAAAAGCAATTTCCTCAGACTTATTCTGCAATGGAGGACGGAAGAAGCACCGGCCATATCTCCACCAAGGGAAGTAAGGATAATTGATGTTTCGAACGACACGGTATTTGACTTCTGCCCCATCGATATTGCTTCCAGCGTATGCTTTCGCTGTTCCGCTAAGGCTTACCATATCTCCTAGTTTGTAACTTCCTTTTACGGGCTCGGTTTTGACTTCAAATTTGGGTCGCTTATATTCTTCAACTCGGAAACCGATACTGCCACTGTTGTCGGCTGTAGAGAAGCGCATTCTTCCCAATAAGCCACCTTTTGGGGCGGTGAAAGATCCGTTGACAGTACCGTATTCATTGGTGCGTAATTTTTTGGAATCAAGCTTCTGGCCGTTTACATCATAGAAAATTACTTCCATGTCTTTGTTGGTCAAAATGGATGGTTTGCCTTCAAGGTTTCTGTTGAGGTGGAGGGCTTTGAAGTAAACGGTTTGACCAGGGCGGTATATTTTTCTATCTAGGAAAAATTGAGTTGAGTTTTGTGCGGATTTATTTCTGGGTCTTCCGTAGACAGCAATGCTTTCGTTTAGGTCAAGCACATCATTTCCTTTTGAGAAGATGACACTATATCGTTCTGTTTGGTTATTGTTGCTTGGAGGAAGATCTGGTATTACAAAACCATTGCTATCGCTCAATTTAGAGCCAGCATCTTCTGTAAGTTGTTTGCGAGAACTTCTATCATAGTAGGCTCGCTTAAAATCTGCTTTGACACCTTCTAATGGTTGTCCAGTTTTGCGGTCTGTTAGCACATAGGTAGGAATAGAATTGTGTTCTATTTTTTTGTAAAAGTGACTGATGTTGGAAACGTATAAAATGACATAAGCGAAGCCATTATTGTCATATTTAAATTTAGAATCGGAAGAAGCATATAAAATGTATTGTCCGATGGGAAGCGCATCAAGTTTAATTTCAGTAGAGTGTGGTTGATAATCTTTCGGTTTAGGAAGGTTAACATTCCAGGTTTTGTCAGGGTCAAGATTTTTGAAGAATTTTTTCAGTTTTTTAGAATTATTTCGCGGCATGCTCTTTATGCCTGCATAATCAATTTTTGCAAGTTTTAGATGTATCTTATCAAGGTTGCGGTAATCAATTGATACCAAATTTGGTTGATTTGGAATCATTACTAATTCGGTGCGTAGATTGAAGTTTTTGGTCTCTATTTGATTGATTAGATTCATACTTGACTTTCCACCAAAAGACTTCGGATGTTTTTTGAAGGCTTTCTTTAAATTCTCTAATGCTTTTACAAAATCAAATTGATGTTCTGCATGTCCAATTCTATCATTCTGATAAAGGTTTGCTTGCTCAGAATAATAAAGCCCGATTTCATATAAGACCTCGGAGGAGGCTGGTGATTTAGTGTACTTACCTTTTAGTTGTTCAAGCGCATTGAGGTAAAGCTCGTTTTTATTGCTTAGTGTGCTGTTTTGTTTTACAAACTTTAGACGTTTTAAGTCAGCATTAATTAATGCTTCTTTATCGCTGTCATTTAAATGTATTTCAATTAGTTCTTGAAGTAAAACCAGTGCATTGTATTTTCCTGAGTTGCTGTCTTCCGTTTTAAAAGAAAGCTTGACGAAATCCACTGCTGGAGCAAATTGTTTTTCATCGTCAAGGTAAAATCTAAAACTTGGCTTCGTGAGGTAACTTTGTTCATTCATAAAGTAGTCAATCGCGCGATGTGCCAAGAAGTCAAGTAAAGTTGGTCTTTCCTGATCGGTGTTGACGGACTCGCTTGTAATGGCGTCAAAATTTTTGATCCTAATGCTTCTTAGCTCGGGGTCTTGAATAGAGGCCTTATAGAGCGTCATGATCTTTTCTGCAAAGAGATCCATAGACCAGGTTTGCATATCCTTATTATCGAATTCAACGGTATTGGTCCGTTCCTTAATTTTCCATCTATTTTGTTGGAGGTACTGATTGTAGAATTCAGCGACGATTGATTGTAGAAGGGCCTTTGTTGGTGACTTTGCGGTAGAGATTTCGGTTTCCATTTTGGCAATAGCCTTAACCATTCCGTCTTCTTCCAGCTGAGATTCATATTTGGACCGATATAAAATACACTTAATGGATTGCGCAGGATTGTCTTCTTTTTGCACTCGATCATAGAGTGCCAGTACTTTTTCTAGGGCTGATTTTGGTAGGCCTTGTTGCTCAAGTGAGTCAATGGTCTTCCATTCTTTTAGGTAATCGTTATCGTTGAAGTTTTGCATAAGACTTGGTTCGTTACTGCACTTGAAGCTAAATAATGTGCTGATTGTCAGTGTTATAACTGCAGGTACTATAAAGAATACATACTTTTTTAACATAGGTTTTGGATTATGGATAAGAGGTTTTAGGCTAAAGTAAGGTAGAAATTTCATAGCTTATATACTTTGTTACATAATTTGAGATGTGAAAAAAGTTAGGATGGGTGCTAATGCGAAGGTATTTAACTTAGTATTAACAAGCCTTAGTACTAATAAGTAGTCTCACTTTTATCTACCTTTGCCTGCTATGAAATTTGAATTTTGCTATATAGGGAAAACGAAAGAGCGTTATTTGATCGACGGTATCGCTATCTACGAAAAGCGGATGAAGCATTATAATCCTTTTATGATGGTTTGTTTGCCTGATGTGAAAAACGCTGGTAAACTTAGTAGTGAGCAGTTGAAAGAGAAAGAAGGTGAAGACTTGTTAAAGCGCTTGTCAAAAGATGATTATCTAATCTTGTTGGATGAAAAAGGTAAGTCATTTAACTCAGTTAAGTTCTCCAAGCAGATTGAGCGTTTGTTACAGCTTCCGTATAAGCGAATCGTATTTCAGGTAGGTGGTGCTTTTGGTTTTTCAGAAACAGTTTATAAGCGTGCGAATGAAAAAATGGCTTTGTCAGAAATGACTTTTTCTCATCAGATGATTCGTTTGTTTTTTGTGGAGCAGTTGTATCGCGGGTTTAGTATTATCCGTGGTGAGAAATATCATAATCAGTAAAAATAGAAAGATAAAAATGGGAAGAACCTGCTTAGTTTGAATATAGGTGGGAATAGGAATTTGTAAATAGGAGACCGGCTTTTGGGAATTGTAAAGCTCCTTGATTAGTTTGAGTAATTAGAATAAAAAAATAAAAACACACATGAGTTTATCATTAACTATCATTATCTGTATCATTACTGGATTGATTTCCTATAATGCATTCTCCAATAGAGAGATGTTTTCAAAGTTATTATTTCGGCCAGTATCGGTAAGTCAGCAAGGAGAATATTATCGATTTTTGACGCACGGATTTGTGCATGCTGATACAACGCATCTATTTATTAATTTGTTTGTATTGTGGCAGTTTGGGTCTTTTGTAGAAGGTCAGTTTAATTTATATTTTGGTGATGTAATGGGACGGGTAGTTTTTATGGTGCTATATTTTGGAGCTATAATTTTGTCCTCGGTTCCTACCTATTTTAAGCATCAAAATAATGCCTATTACAGCGCCGTAGGCGCATCAGGAGGGACTTCTGCGATCGTGTTTGCCTATGTTGTTTTCAATCCTTGGGGCTGGTTTATTTATCCACCCTTGCCAGCATTGTTGTTTGCAGTAGGTTATTTATTTTATTCATCTTATATGGGGAAGAAAGGACAGGACAATATCGGGCATGATGCGCATTTTTGGGGAGCAGTTTTTGGTTTTTTCATTACGATTATATCAATAGTTACTCTTAGACCAGAATTAATTGAGCCTCTTATGGATAGCTTTATGGCTGGCCCAAGCATGCCTAGCTTTTTAAAATAACCTGAACTTCAAATAGCATATGCCTGATAAGAATAAAAATCCTTGGGAAACATTAAAGATTAAAGAGGTATACGACAACCCTTGGATAAAAATTACCCATAGAGATGTATTAAATCCATCTGGAAATCCAGGGATTTATGGCGTTGTACATTTTAAAAACCTTGCTATTGGGATTGTTCCTCTTGATAAGGATATGAACACTTGGCTAGTAGGCCAATACCGTTATACCCTCAATCAATACAGTTGGGAAATTCCAGAGGGAGGTGGAATACACGGAACTCCCCCACTCGATTCTGCTAAGCGGGAACTCCTAGAAGAAACGGGTATCACCGCAAATAAATGGACCAAAGTTCTTGACTTGCACACGTCTAATTCAGTCACAGATGAAGTAGGTCTTGCCTATGTTGCTCAAGAACTTAGTTTTGGCGAGGCAGAACCTGAAGATACTGAAGAGCTGGTTGTAAAGAAGCTGCCATTCTCACAAGCCGTTGACATGGTGATGAATGGAGAAATCACTGATGCACTTGCAATGGTTTCCATCCTGAAAGTAGAATTAATGTTACAAAAAGGATTACTGTGAAAATTTAATATTGATTTTTTATTTTTTTTTGATAAAGTTTCCTAACTTTAGCCCATCCTTAAGAAATAGTTGATTCATCTTTTTGTTGAAGACAACCATTCTGAATGGTCATATCATTCAGACTCCGCTTGCTAATATCCAACATTTATTACAAAAATTTCATTGGAATATACTCATTCTAATAAACAATTTTTGACCTAACAATCAATAGACTACTTTAAAATAGTATTACTTAAAAAGTAATACTGTACCCTTATTACTACTTATAACTTTCCACTTTTTAAGTTGGAATGCTATCTAGTAGTACTAACCATACTATGAGTTTTACTATAGAGTTGATGTGAATCAGCTTTGATTTTTTAGTCCCTCAACTATAGAACCAAATGGAAATTGACAAAAAAAATTACCTGGTGTCCGGGCCCAAGGACGATAAAACCAGAGAGAAGATTAGACTTAAAATGCGTTTAATCTTCAACAACTACAAACGATGTGTCATCGGAACCGCCCATGTAAAAGAAATACCTGGATTGGGTTACTCATTTCAAGAAGAAGGCTACAAGCATCTGTTTTTCGTCTACAAATCTGCGTCTAAAGATAAGGTCGTACATTTTGAGGATGAGTTTCGTGAAATGTATCGAAATGAAATAGAGGAATTCGAAAGGTTGCAAGCTGAAATTGACAAAAAGAATGAGGAAAGTAAAGAAAAAGGTAATTATATTCTTTACATAAGTGGAAAGACGAAAAAGCGCGTTTTTTAGTAATGAGATTGCTTTGCGGTCAGATCGCTGCGCTAAGAGATGGAGTAATGTCTCTCAGCGCAGTGATCGTTTCATTAATCGTTCATAACATGCTTAAACTGTCTCCAGAAAAAATCATCTGGTGTTCTAGCCTTTATTTTGATAGGCTCTTGCTTGACTGGATGTATAAAAGACATGGACTTGCAATGTAGGAATATAGATCCATCGTGATTTGAACTTTGGAACCCATACTTAAAATCTCCTTTTATTGGGCAGCCAATAGTTGACAACTGCACGCGAATCTGATGTGGGCGTCCAGTTAATGGATTGATATTAAGTAGACAATGACCATCAATTTCACCGACTAATCTATAAGTTAGTTTCGATAACTTAGCATGCTTGGTCCTGTTGCCAAGCTTATCATATGCGCGTGTTCTATTCTTAGTAGGATCTTTCAAGAGGTAATGCTGGAGTGCTCCTTCCATAGGGTTAGGGCGTTCCTTTGTTATTGCCAAGTATTCCTTTTGGATCTTCTGTTCACGGAATAGTTCATTCATACGAGACAATCCCTTACTCGTTCGTGCAAAGATCACTACCCCACTCACAGGTCTATCCAATCGGTGAATGACTCCACAAAAAACCTCTCCGGGTTTCTTGTATTTCTTTTTGATGTAAGCCTTCACATATTCTGACAAAGGAGTATCTCCAGTGTCATCTCCCTGAACCAACCAGCCTGCGGGCTTGTTTACAGCTATGATGTGATTATCTTCGTACAATACTTTAATCTCTTTTAAGTTTAGCATGTTTATTATTTATTTTGAGATTTCTATATTTGAGACTATTTCTGTGAGCGGTTTCCCAGTTAATGTGGGTTCCACAATCGGGTAAATTCTCTCAAAGAAGTGATCTTTCAGTGCAGGCAGTGCCGGCACGATCTCTTAGCGCAGCGGTCTGACCGCTAAAAAGAATGCAAAAATATGAAATTATCCTTAGGGTTTTCCCCTTGTCCCAACGATACCTTCATTTTTGATGCCTTAGTGCACCAAAAAGTGGATACTGAAGGCCTTGAATTCGAACTATTTTTGGAAGATGTAGAAGCACTTAATCAGCGTGCCTTTGCAGGTGAATTGGATATTACCAAGCTTAGTTACCATGCTTATGCGCATTTGATTGACAAATATGTATTGCTCAATGCTGGTTCTGCACTGGGTAAAAATTGTGGACCTTTGCTTATCGCAAAAAAGAAATTGACTCAAAGTCAAATTGAACAAGGTCGTATTGCTATTCCAGGGAAATATACCACTGCCAACTTTCTATTAAGCCTAGCTTATCCGAATGCAGCAAACAAAGATGAAATGCTCTTTTCAGATATTGAATCTGCGGTTTTAAATGATGAGGTAGATGCTGGCTTGATTATTCATGAGAATCGATTTACCTATGAATCTAGAGGTTTGATCAAGCAAATTGATCTGGGAGAGTTTTGGGAAAGTAGTACCCAACTTCCAATCCCTTTGGGAGGAATAGTTGTGAGCCGTCGGTTGCCACTTGAGGTCCAAATGAAATTTGATCGGGTACTGACTCGCTCAGTTGGCTATGCACTTGAACAGCCAGAGCAAACCTTGAGCTATGTCAGCAACTATGCACAAGAGATGGAGCCTAAGGTCATGATGCAGCATATTCAACTATATGTCAATCATTTCACGAAAGCCCTTGGAGAAGAAGGGAAATCTGCGGTCAGAGCTCTATTTAAGATGGCTAATGATCGACTAGATATTCCTTTAGCTAATGCCGAAATATTTTTGCCAGAAGTTCGGTTTTAATACTATCAATTACACTCTTGAGTAGAGCTTCTAGTTACAAACCTATTGCCTTGAAAATCTCTCTTTTTGAGATTAAAAAAAACCTTTCATAAAATATTTTCAAGCCAACCATAATTTGTCAAAACCGCTATCTATATTTGCCATTGAAATTGTGGAACAACCAGCAAGGTAAAACCTACCTGTTAGCCCGTACTATGACTGTTTCCACCCTTCTATCAAACTTAAAATCAACGACTTATGATTATTGGGGTACCTAAAGAAATTAAAAATAACGAAAATCGCGTAGCATTAACTCCCTCTGGTGCATTTGAGCTTATTAAACGAGGTCATAGCGTTTTCGTACAAACTACTGCCGGCGAAGGTAGTGGCTTTCAGGATCAACACTACAAAGAGGTTGGCGCAAAGATCTTAAAAACCATTGAAGCTGTTTACCAAAAAGCTGAAATGATTATGAAAGTGAAAGAACCAATTAAAAGTGAATATAAGCTGATTAGAAAAGATCAATTGGTATTTACTTACTTTCACTTTGCATCCTACAAGCCATTGACCATGGCTATGATAAAGAGTAAAGCAGTTTGCTTGGCTTACGAAACGGTAGAGTTACCAGATCGTACCCTACCTCTTTTAATCCCAATGTCTGAAGTAGCTGGTCGTATGGCGATTCAGCAAGGCGCTAAATACTTGGAAAAACCTGTAAAAGGACGTGGAGTATTACTAGGTGGTGTACCTGGTGTGCCTCCTGGAAAAGTATTGATTCTTGGTGGTGGTGTCGTAGGAACACAAGCTGCTAAGATGGCGGCAGGATTAGGAGCTCAAGTTACAATCCTTGATATCGACCTCAAGCGATTGAGACAATTAGCGGATATCATGCCTGCAAACGTAACTACCTTGTATTCCAGTGAGTTTACTATCCGTCGTTTGATTAAGGACCATGATCTTATTGTCGGAGCAGTTTTGATTCCGGGAGCTAAAGCACCAAACCTTATTACAAGGGAAATGTTGAGCGAAATGAGTGACGGAACTGTTTTAGTTGACGTTGCTGTAGATCAAGGCGGTTGTATAGAGACTTGTAGGCCAACTACACATGCAAAGCCGACATACATCATTGATAATATCGTTCATTACTGTGTGGCTAACATGCCAGGAGCAGTTCCATATACTTCTACTATGGCTTTGACCAACGCTACACTTCCTTATGCTATAAAACTAGCAAACAAAGGTTGGAAGAAAGCTTGTAAAGACAGTAAGTCTTTGAGGAAAGGATTAAATATAATAAATGGACATGTAGTTTATAAAAATGTTGCAAATGCATTCAAACTTAAGTTTGAAGATGTGGAGCAATTTTTGTAAAAATTACATTCTAAAGTGATAAATCATATTACAAAGTAACTTAATAAGTTTTCGTGTGAATCTAGGAGTTGACATTTACTAAGTCTTTAAAGTTATGTAAACGTTGACTCCTAGACTTACCAAATAAAATCTAATCATTATGATCTCAACAAGTTCATTATCCTCTCAGGAATTAATCTCAATTGAAGACCGCTACGGTGCACATAATTATCATCCGCTACCAGTGGTTTTGGCAAAAGGTGATGGTGTTCATGTATGGGATGTAGAAGGTAAAAAATACTATGACTTCTTATCTGCTTATTCAGCAGTGAATCAGGGGCATTGCCATCCACGGATCATCAAAGCCTTAACGGATCAGGCATCTGTGCTAACTTTGACCTCAAGAGCATTTCACAATGATTTGTTGGGGCCTTATGAAAAATATATGACTGAATACTTTAAGTACGATAAAGTATTGCCAATGAATACAGGAGTGGAGGCTGTTGAGACAGCATTGAAGCTTTGTAGAAAATGGGCCTATGAAGTAAAAGGTATTGCTGACAATCAGGCAAAGATTATTTTTGTAACGGGTAACTTTCATGGTAGAACGATGGCCATTATTTCTGGTTCTGTTGATCCAGATAGTACCAAAGGGTTCGGTCCATATATGCCCGGTTACGAAATCATACCTTATAATGATTTGAAAGCTTTGGAGCAAGCATTGGAAGATCCTAATGTAGCAGGTTTCCTAGTAGAACCTATTCAAGGAGAAGCTGGAGTCTATGTTCCAGATGATGGATACTTGAAAGGCGCGAGTGAACTTTGTAAAGCAAAAAATGTATTGTTTATTGCTGATGAGGTGCAAACAGGAATTGCACGTACTGGACGCTTATTAGCGACTTGTGGTAACTGCTCTTGTGAAAAAAGTTGTGGTCACAATCCAGAAGTGAAGCCTGATATATTGATTTTGGGTAAAGCGCTCTCAGGTGGAGTATTTCCAGTATCTGCGGTATTGGCAAACGACGAAATTATGTTGACAATAAAGCCAGGTGAGCACGGTTCTACTTTTGGTGGAAACCCACTGGCTTGTGCGGTTGCAATTGAAGCATTGGAAGTAATTAAAGATGAATCATTGGCTGAAAATGCGATGGTTATGGGTAAAATCTTTAGAGCTAGAATGCAGGAATTGGTTGAAAAGTCTGACTTAGTGAGCTTGGTTCGTGGTAGAGGTTTGTTGAATGCTATCATAATTAATGACTCAGAAGATAGCAAAACTGCTTGGAACATTTGTGTTGCACTGAAGGAGAATGGCTTATTGGCAAAACCAACACACGGAAACATCATCCGTTTCGCTCCTCCCCTTGTAATGACGGAAGAGCAGATTCAGGAATGTTGTGATATTATTGAAAAGACGATTATGGAGTTTAAGGTTTAGGCTTATAAAACACTTTAAAGTAATTTCAATAAAAAAAACCGGACACTTAATATAGTGTTCGGTTTTTTTGTACGTGGAGCAATCTTGTTATTTAAGAAAGCTGACTAGTATTTTCTTTCAGCATGGTGAAATTGAAACTTGTGCCTACACCGAATTCAGAATCGATCCAGATGTGGCCTTGGTGTTGATCTACAATTGTTTTGCAAACGGCTAAGCCAATTCCGGTGCCTTGGTACTCTGTTTTTGCGTGAAGCTTTTTGAATATCTTAAATATCTTTTCTTTGAATTCTTCTTTAATTCCAATTCCATTGTCTTGAACTTTAAACTGCCAAAATTCGCCATTATCTGTGCAGCTGACTTCTATTTTTGGCTTGACATCCTTCTTCTTGAATTTGATCGCATTGGCAATTAGGTTTTGGAATAATTGCTTCATTTTCGTGTCGGACCCGTAGAAAGACTCAGGCATTTCGTTTATGTTTAACTCAACATCGTTATCTTCAATAGCCTTGTGTAGGTTTCGAGAAACAACAAAGAGTACATCATTTAAGTTAAGTTCCTTTGTTGGTGTTTCTTGGTTGTTTACTGACGAATAGATTAGTAAATCTTCTATTAATTGGTTCATGTTTCGAACCCCAGTTAAAATGAAATTGAAAAATTCTTGTTCTGTCTCATCTAGTCGATTCTCTAATCGCTTATTTAGTAATTGAGAGAAGTTGCCAATTGACCTCAATGGTTCTTTTAAGTCATGAGATGCGATATGAGCAAAGTTTTCTAATTGGAGATTGGAATCGATGTACCTTCTGAGTTCACTATTTTTATTATTTAACTCCTTAAGGTTTTGCTTGAGAATATTCTGATATTCTTTGTGAGTAGATATATCTCTAATGAAGGTACTGTATACATAAAAGTCATTTACTTTTATTGGGGAAAGGCTCAGTTCTGCTGGAAACATTTTTCCATCTTTACCTCTGGCAGTAACCTCCATTCGTTCAATAACCATTTTCCCTTTATAGATTTTTACAAACTCTTTTAGGGTTAAACTTTTATCATTGTCATCAAACTTTAGGTCAATAAACTGGCTAAAAGACATTTGTTTTGCTTCCTCTTTTTTATAGCCAAGCATAACTTCTGCTTGTTTATTCCATTCAATAACCTTGTCATTATGATTGAATGTAATAACAGCGTCTTGCGCCGTTTCTATAATGTTTTTAGTTAGTTTTTGATTGTCGCGAAGTTCTTTTTCTTTATTTAGTTTTTCGGTTATATCCTCAACTAAGATAAAATTTTCGACTAAATCATCTGTTGTGTGAAAAATATTGGAGACGTTAACTTTTGCATGGCAAACGTCACCGTTCTTCTTTATATATCTTTTGCGGAAAGTTGCTTGTTTAGTGCTATTACTTTTTGCTTCTTCTATATGTTCTAGATGAACTTCTAAATCATCCGGATGCGTAATATCTATTCGTTTAAGTGTCGAAAACTCAGCTTTTGTGTAGCCCAACATTTCACAGAAACGGGGATTGACAGTTAGTTTTCCATTTTTTGATGAAACAACGATTCCGTAAGGACTTTGATCATAGATGGCTTTATATCTAAGCTCTCCATTTTCTATCTTTTGTTTTTGATTCATCCTTTCCAATTCTCGACCAAGGCTATGTGAGTATATGTGAAGGACTGATTGTGCTAATGAAATATTATGAATAGGCTTGCTGTCCATAATGCCAATATAGCCAACAAACTCCCCTTGAGAATTGAGTAATGGACAACCTATATAGCTGTTTACATTCCAGTATTCTAGACTAGAATCATTTGGGAAATGTAGCTGAATATCTTCTTGGTAAAATCGGATGCTATTTGTCTTCATCACTACTTCAGTGGGAGTGTCATTGACTGGATAGCTTACCTCGGAAACGAATTGGTTTTTATTCCAAAAGCTAATGGATTGAATACGGTGCTCTTTTTTTATATACTTCCCAATGAAAATCATCCCAATACCAAGTGATTTAGAGAGGCTAAGGCACATAGTATCAAAAAAGAAATCACCTTTAGACTCTTCAAGGCTATTCCCAATGATTTGTATGACTTCCTCAATACTACATTGACCAGCTGTTTCTTCCAAAATGATCAGAATACCTTTTTCAGGAATGTCTTTATCTGCCCTAATAGCTTTAAGTTTGACATACTTTCTTTTACTTTTTTCGGATTCAACATAACGGCTTAATGTGAATTCGTTTATTTCTTTTTTATTTAAACTGTCTAACTGGTTCTTGAAAGAAGAATGGTTGAATAAGCCGTAGCTAAATACATTTATAGCTGTTGGTGTATTCTCAATACAGGAAATTGTTGAGAAAAGTTTATTCATTTGAAGCAAATTTCCCGTTGATTCAATTAGGGCAAAGGCCACTAAGTTGCTGTCAAATAAAGAGTTAAGACTTATTGACTGATTTATTTGCTGAATACTTGTTCTAGCTGTATTATTCATTCTTGAACAAATTTTAATAATCTAATTTCATAAAAGTAGGTGAATGGCATCAGTATAATACATTCAAACCCCATGCCTTTATTCATATTATTTAATATCGCCCCATAGAATCTAAATTTAATACCTGTGAACTCAGCCTTAATCCCTGAAATACAATGGGTTGTAATTTTTTAGTCTAATAAAAATGTCTTTAATTTGTGAGAATTAATCTGGACAGAATTCAGTATTATATTCTCTAGGTAGAAAAAACGAATACCAAGAAGCATATGCCTTTGATAAAAGCTAACATGTCTTCCTAAAGTACGTATACTCCGCCTAAGTAATTAAATGATGAAATTTTTTATAAATTCGTTGCAATAAGCTAGTAATTCAAACAGTTAGAGGATTTCAACTACATAATCAAATAGATGTAATCTCTATTACTGGTTTTAAAAACAGCTAGATTATCGAACAAATTGATTTAGTGATTTACCGAAAATGCCAATCTTTTTCACCTATGAGTATCAAAAAAGCAGCCCTTTTACTGGTCTTTATGACCACTTCCTTATTTGTTTTCGCCCAAAAAACATCCATTTATTCGGAAGCTAATCTTGCATACAAGCGAGGTATGGATTTTTATGAGCAACGGATTTATCCTCTGGCTCAACAGGAATTTGTAAAAGTCATTGAAACCCTACGAGAAGTCAATGATCCTGAATATCGACTACTGAGTACGCAGGCAGAATTACACTTCGCCAAAAGTGCGGTAAGAATGGGACGTCCTGATGGTGAAAAACTTATTCTTGATTTTGCTCGTACCCATGATCCAGATCCATTGGCAAACCAAGCTATGCTGGAAATGGCTGAATATTATTTCAATCAAAAAGACTATGCAAAAGCTATAGAGCTTTATCAAGGCATTGATTTGTATGACTTGCCTAGAAGTGAACGATCAGAGGTTTCTTTTCGCATAGGCTATTCCAACTTTGTAAAGAAAAAGTTCAATAATGCCCGACCACATTTTCAGGCTGCGGCCAATGGCGAGGACAACAAGTATATCTACCCTTCTAATTACTATTTGGGACTTTGTGATTTTTACAATAACAAATACGAAGCAGCAGTAAGAAGTTTTAAAAAAGTAGAAAAGTCTAAAAAATACGCACCACATATCCCCTACTATATTGCAACTATTTACTTTTCTCAGGGCCAATACGACAAGGTCATAGAATACGTAGAGAAGAAACTCAAACTGAAAGGACTCAAAAAGCAAGCTGAATTAAACCAACTTATTGGCCAAGCTTATTTTGAAATGGGTGAGTTTGAAAATGCACAACCTTATCTCGAATACTTTGCAGAAAATTCAAGTAGACTTAGACCTGAAGATCTCTATCAGTTGGGCTTTGTACAACATGGTGCTGGTCAATACAAAAAGGCTTCAAAAAATCTAGAACAATTAAGCAAGGTGGATAGTGAGATGGGACAAAACGCTATGTATACTTTAGCGGATTGTTATCTCAAAATGAATGATAAAGCTGCTGCTCGAAATGCTTTCAAAACGGCCAGCAAAATGAACTACGATTCAGAGGTTCAAGGTGAGGCAATTTACAACTACGCCAAGTTATCTTACGAACTCAATTTTAATAAAGAAGCGATTGCGTCACTGCAGGAAATCAATCGAGATTCAAAATACTATTCTGAAGCACAAAGTATCCTGAGTGGCTTGTTTTTGAGCTCACGAGATTATGAAAGTGCGCTGAAAGCTTTGGAAGAAATTCCAAATAAGACACCTAAACTAAAAGAAACCTATCAAAAGGTAGCTTACTATCGTGGTTTGCAATTGATAAGGGATGGTAACTTTACTGAGGGTAAGCAAATGTTGCGTACATCACTCGAAAATCCATTGGAAACACGTACAAAGGCACTGTCACTTTTTTGGTTAGGAGAATTGGCACATCGAGAAAAGAAATACAACGGAAGTATCAATGAACTCAATAAGTTTTTAGCTTTAAGTAAAACGCTAAACAACTTACCTGATGAAGCCTCAAGTTATGCTGCTAATTACACACAAGGATACAACTACCTGAAACAAAAAAATTATAATTCTGCACTTGGGTATTATGAAAACTGTGTTGCAGGAATTAAAAAAGATGCAGCTTTTATCGAAAATGATTACATCCGTGAAGTCATGTTAGGTGATGCTACCTTGAGAGCAGGAGATTGTTTGTTTAAACAAAACAATTACAAAAAGGCCATAAGTTATTATAACGATGCCATTCAAAATGAGTACGAAGGTTTTGAATATGCGATGTTTCAAAAAGCTATCATTGAGGGCTTACGCGGAAAGACAACCAACAAGATTATAGCTTTGGAAGACTTAATTGAGCGTCATCCAAATTCAGAATATGCTGATGATGCCTTACTTCAACTAGGAGCTACTTATCTGGAAATTGGTAAACTTAATGAAGCTTCCACTGAGTTGAAGAAACTAACGGTCAACTATCCAAAGTCTACTTTGTATAATCAGGCCTTACTACGATTAGGATTGATTACGTACAACCAAGGTAATTTGCCTGGAGCAATCGAATATTATAAGCAAGTTTTCTATCACAATCCTGAAGCAGAAGAAGCTCAAGCTGCATACAGTGCTTTGGAAGAAATCTATATTGAAGATTTAGGAAAGGCTGAGGAATTTGTTGCTTTCATTGAAAGTATTCCAAATTTGGAAGTTCAGGATGACGAGAAGGAAAATCTAAATTTCAAAGCTGCTGATGCCCAATATTCTTCAGGAAACTATCAACAAGCAGTACAGGCTTTTACTACCTACATCAATAAATATCCGAATGGTCGGAATAATATACTAGCACATTTCAGAAGAGCAGAATCATACTTTATGCTGAAGCAATATGCTAAATCGGTAGCAGACTATGAGTTTGTAAGCAAGAAAGGGCCAAGTAAGTATTACGAGAAATCGCTTCGGAAATCTGCACTTATTGCCTACAATTACGAAGAGGATTTTGCAAAATCTTACAAGATCTATACGCAGTGGGAACAAGCTGCTCAAAACGACACTGATCGTTTTGAAGCACAACTTGGTGCTATGCGATCTGCATATCGAATCAATAATATGCAGTCGGTTGCTATTTATGCTCAAAAGGTTGCAGGCAATGCCCAAGCTTCTGGTGAACAAAAAGCAGTGGCTAATTTCTACATTGGAAAAATCGCATACGACAAAGAGGACTTTGATGCTGCCCTACCCGCTTTGAATGAAGTCACTAAAAATACCGATGACGAAACGGCTGCTGAAGCGCGCTATCTTATCGCACATATATATTATCTGCGTCGCGATCTCGATATTGCTCAGCAACTTTGTATGAATGCCAATCAGGAAAGTTCGGAATACCCGTACTGGGTAGCAAAATCTGTAATTCTATTGGCTGATGTATTGGCAGAGAAAGGTGATCTGTTTAATGCACAAGCTGCCTTAGAAGGACTAATTGAATTTTACGAAGAAGATCAAGAACTGATAGATATTGCGAAAGCAAAATTGAAAAAACTACAGGATCAAGAAGCCGCTGGATCCAGATTAATTAATGAACCTCCAGGAGGTGCCGAAAATCTTGACTTGGAAGAAGATCCCGGCGACAACTAGTCTCTAGCGATTTTGTAGTTTTTAACCTTTTTTGATTGATTTTAAAATTATTAGAAATGAATAGCTTTCATAAATTAGTTTTCCTGACACTCGCTTTATTGTTTTCACAAGTTGCTATTGCACAACCGGACCTCCCGGATGATGAAGTAGAAGTTATCAAAGATTTTGAAGCCCGTTTAGCTGATTCCGAAAAGTTGGAATTAACGCCTGAATTACCTCCATCTGATACTACTGCAAAGAACCTCACTTATCAGGTTCCAGTTAAGAGTTTGCAAGTAGACTATCCTGCCCCTAAGATTCGCCCCTTGGCCATTCCTCAGAAAAAGGAAGAACCCGGATTTAATGGCCATTTAAAAGCAGGATACGGAACACCAAATTCTCCTCTAGGGGAATTGTTTTATAGCTTCTCGGATCCCGAAAAATACATCATTGGACTTAATGCCAGACATCACTCTGCCAACTATAAGAAACTGGAGCATCAGCGATTTAGCAATACGGATGTAAACCTTAATGGTTTATACTACTCTGAACAAGGTCTGGCGGTAGGTGCAAAGGTGGGTTACAGCGCAGAGCAAGTTCATTTTTATGGCTACGACCATGATGTAACAGATTTGATACGTAGTGAAGTGAAACAGAAGTTCAATACCATTTACGGTAACGTCAACATCTTCAATGCACATCGAACACAGGCGGATATCAACTATCGAGCAAATGCTGGTTTTTATAAACTGACCGATAATTATACGACTTCTGAAGTTGGAATTAAACTTTCGGCAGGTGGAACCAAATGGTTTAAAGAAGTTCATGCTTTTAATGTGGATGTTGAAGCTGATTTTACAAACCCTAATCAGATTCTAACTAATGATCTGAATAACTTTTATATCAAACCGAACTTCGCTTTTCATGCGGATAATTTTCGAGTAAAGGCTGGACTAAACTTGGCTTTCAGCGATTCTGAGTTCTATATCTATCCGGATGCAGAAGTTGCGGTAAATATTGTTGGAAATAAATTGGCTGCTTATATAGGTGCTTCTGGTGATTTGAAAAAGAATACCATGCAATCGCTTTCGGATGTGAATCCTTACATTCATACAAGAAACAGCCTTGTATCGAAAAACACCAGCTTTTATCACTACTACGGTGGAGTTAAAGGTAATTTACAAGTCGTAGATTATCAGATAGAAGGAGGCTTTAAAAAGGCAAATGATTTAGCAATGTATCTAACTGACCCAACCGATAGCCTACGTTTTGCCGTATTATATGATACAGTCAACATTGTAACACTAAATGGCTCATTGACCGCTAGACCCATGAAAAACCTAGAATTGACGCTTACCCTTGGTCAAAGCATCTTTAAGCCTAGAAATGAGGAAAAAGCATGGCATTTGCCCATATTTAACACCAACTTTTCAGCTAGATACACTACCTTAGGAGATAAGCTTACGCTAAAAGGCGAACTATTTATCGAAAATGGGGTGCCTTACAGGGATAATTCAGGCAATGTTGACAACTTAAATGGTCTTTTCGACTTTAATTTAGGAGCGGAATATCATATTGGTAAGAACTTTGGGGTGTTTGTAGATCTCAATAATATTGCTTCAAATAATCGCCAGCGTTGGTTCCGCTACCCTACTTATGGATTTAATGTGATGGGAGGTGTTACTGCCAAGTTTTAAAAAGAATGGAATCAATTAATTCCTAATCTTTCGAATAATTAAGAAATGAAAAAGATGAAGTTTAATCAACTAATATTACTAGGTTTAACGGTTTTGTTCTTTACAGCATGTGTGGCAGATGATGACCCTGCTCCGAGTTGTTCAGAAGCAGGTATCTATGAAGTACCTGCAAATTCAGTGGTCGTTAATACAAGCGTGGAGAGTGATGCCAATAACGGAGTTTTTTGGGTTTGCGACGGAGGTGTTTTGTCGCTATCCGGTTCTTTCAATACCGTGCTGGTTAGCAAAGGGGGCTTCCTTGAACTAAATGGAAATGACAACATGGCTTATGTACTCGGAGAGGCAGAAGTTGTCTCTAACGGCAACGATCAAATGCTGTGGCTAAATGGAGATAGCAAAGCGACTATTAATGGGGATGAAAATTATCTAAACTATTATCGAACAGGTATGTTATTGGAATATGGAGAGCGAACGGTAGTAGATGATTTATGTGGTAATGTAGAACTTGACTTTTCAAAAGCACCAAACGACGGATGTCTGCAGTAAAGCGCATTTTGTCAGTCTATTGTAAAACAATTAGATAGAATTGAGTTTTACAGAGTAGCTTGATAGTAATGCGAATTTTTTAAACCTACTTTTACCTTAATGGTTCTTTGACAAATACCGTGGTAGAACCCAATGATAAAATAAAATCAACGTTTCCTTTGGTCACTTTTGCTTTCATTTTAACATTGGCCACGGGATTTGTCAAAGAACGACCTTGTATTAGTGATTGAACTATAACTTAGATTCTAAAAATATTTCGATATGAAAAAATCACACATCATAGCAATAGGAATGATTGCAATTGCTATAGGTTTATTGATTAGTCTGAATGGCGAAATTGATAACTACTCTTCTTTCGCAGAAGCTGAAGTAACTGGAGATAAAGTAACGGTATCTGGTCATTTGTCAAAAGACAAAACAATGAGTTATGATCCGGAGGTTGACCCCAACTATTTTAGCTTTCACATCAAAGATAAATCAGGGGATGAGCGTAAAGTTGTACTCCTAGCTGCCAAGCCTCAAGATTTTGAAAAGTCTGAGGAAATTGTACTTACCGGAAAAATGCAAAATGGTGAATTTATTGCTTCTGACATGCTTATGAAATGCCCATCCAAATATAAGGACGAAGAAGTCTACATTAAGTCGAAGACCTAAGAATTAATTGGTCATGGCAGTTTCAATTTCAATAGCCACTTTCGTGGGAACACGAAAATTGAAACTGCCTTTTTGATTGTTATAATCTAATATCCATCTAAGTTATAGTAGTAAGGGTGCCTCTCTTAATAGTTTGCCCCTAAATCACACATCTTACATCGCTTCCATTAATCCATACCTGATCCGAAACTAGGAAAAAACTGCGATTAGGATTATTACTTAGACTTTAGCTTCTCTCTGTCAATCCAATGCAATATTCCCATTACATTCCCAACATTCCTGTCCCACCACCCTTCCTTTCCAATCGCATATCGTATATTACGCGTGATTTAAGAAAACTGAACACAACTCCTTACTAAAGAATGGAATACATAGGCGAACACTTACTCCCAGGCCAGATCGGTCGATTTGCAATCGTACTCAGCTTTGTAGCTAGTCTACTTGCTGTTGCGGCCTACTATTTTGCAACTCAACGGCGCGATACTGAAGAATATACAAGTTGGCGAAAGATTGGTCGCTTTGGATTTATCCTGCATGGCATTTGCGTGTTTTGGATCATCGGGACGATCTTCTACATCATGACCAACCAATATTACGAGTACCAATATGTACAGGCACACGTATCCGAAGACTTAGATTTCAAATACATCTTTTCTGCCTTCTGGGAAGGTCAGGAAGGAAGTTTTCTGTTGTGGATGTTCTGGCATGTAGTACTGGGTTTTATTTTGATAAAAACAGCTAAGAAGTGGGAAGCACCAGTATTGGCTGTGATGGCATCGGTACAGGTGTTTTGTGGCTCCATGATATTGGGCTTGTATCCGCCTTTTTTAGAAGATTTTAGAATTGGAGTTAATCCACTTTTGTTGTTGCGAGACACGATGGACATACCGCTTTTTGCGCAAGCAGACTATGTAGGGATGATAAAAGGTAAAGGTTTGAATCCTTTGCTTCAGAACTATTGGATGACAATTCACCCACCTACTTTATTTCTTGGTTTTGCGTCTACAGTGGTACCCTTTTCTTTTGCTATAGCTGGACTATGGACAAAAGAACACAAAGCTTGGTTGAAACCAGCGATGCCTTGGGCTTTGTTTTCCGGTGCGATACTTGGCCTAGGAATTTTGATGGGAGGCGCATGGGCATATGAGGCATTGAGTTTTGGTGGTTACTGGGCATGGGATCCGGTTGAAAATATGTCATTGGTTCCTTGGATTATTTTGATTGCTGGAATCCACTCTAACCTAGTAGCTCGAAGTACAGGATATTCAGTCAGAACGGCTTATTTGTTTTACATGTTGACATTCGTCCTCATTGTTTATTCTACTTTTTTGACTCGATCTGGAGTATTAGGTGAGACATCTGTTCACGCTTTTACAGAAATGGGATTAGAGGTACAGTTGGTCGCATTTTTACTTTTCTACTTCTTAGGATCTTTGTTTTTGTTTTTCAAAAATTATAAAAACATTCCTGCTCCTAAAAAAGAGGAAGCGAGTAGCTCAAAGGAGTTTTGGATCTTTATTGGAAGCTTGGTTTTGTTCTTTTCAGCTATCCTGATTTCTTGGTCAACTAGTTTGCCGGTGTTTAATAAAATTCGTCAAGTATTTGATCCTGGATTTGAAGGAAATGTGATTACTGATCCGGTGACACATTACAACAAATACCAATTGTGGATTGGAGTATTCATTGGCTTACTTTCAGGGGTGAGTCAGTATCTTCGATTTCGTGAGTTCAATTGGAAGAAGCACGCTCCTAAGGTTACCAAACGAGTACTCATCACAGGTGTGATTGCCTTGGCCTTAACGTTCCTTTGCGCACAATGGATTGATGCGAAGGCATGGCAGTATAAGTTATTATTGTTTTGTGGTTTGTTTACAGTTGTTACCAATTTAGATGTTTTGTTATTTTACACAAAAGTGAATCTAAAAGCAGCTGGTTCTTCTTTTGCTCATATTGGTTTCGGATTGATGATCGTAGGAATTCTAGCATCAGGACTTAATAAGACCTTTATCTCTACGAATCCATTTGCACAACGTGGTTTGATTAGTGGCTTTACGGAAGAGCAATACAAAAAGAATGTTTTATTGATGAAAGATACCCCACTATTTATGAGTGGTTATGAAGTGACTTACACCAGCGACACGATTGTGAAATTCAACAGAACGTTTGAAGTCAATTATAAAAAGAAAGATGAGAATGGCAATATAATAGAGGAGTTTGATCTTTATCCAAATATCCTTTATGATAAATCTTTTACGAAAATTGCAGCTTCGAATCCGTCAACTAAGCGGTATATAAACAAAGATATTTTTACCCATATCTCATCGCTTCCGCAAGCTGAAATGGATATTGAATTTGCGAAAGCTCAGGAAGACAGTTTGAAATATAATGAGTATTCAAGCTTCGTTGGTGATACTGTTTTTATAAAAGATTATTTGGTGATTTTGGAAAGTATTGACCGCACTCCTACCCATCCGGAATATCAGGCAGAAGCCAAGGATTTAGCAATTGGATTAAAGCTTCATTTTCAGAGTTTGAAAAAGGATTATTCTTATGATGCCATGCCTATGGTTGTTGTTCGAGATAATGTGCTTTTTGGTTTTGCGGAGGAAGTATCGGATATGAACGCTAAGGTTCGTTTGACTGGCGAAACGATTACTCGACTCTTAGGTGATGACACTAAATTGGACTTCAATACCTTTACTTTGAAGAAAGGTCAGTCAATCAATTATAATGGAAATAAGGTTTTATTTTCAGGGTTTAACCCTAAAGTTAAGCATCCTGACTATGAGGCAAAAGAAGGAGATATAGCTGTGAGTGCATTGTTGACGGTGACTGGTCAGTCGGGTGAAACACATCAGGTCGAACCTGTTTATTTAATTCGTGGTAATCAACCTTTTAATTTAAAATCAGAAGTTGGTCCATTGGGTTTGCAATTTAGGTTTGCAGGTATAAATCCTGCAGATGAAACCATCAAGCTTATGATTGCTGAGAAGGAACAAGCGTCGATGCAATTACCTTTTGAAATTGCTGATGATGTTCCACGAACTGATTTTATTGTTTTAGAAGCTATTCTGTTTCCAGGGATCAATTTTTTCTGGTTGGGATCACTTTTAATGCTAGGAGGCTTGGCACTTAGCATGGTCTATAGAAGACGCGAAAAATTAGAAACGATTGCTCATGAAGCAGCTGAAGAAGCCATTGCCTAAAGTCATACTGATTGGTGCCGGCCGATTGGCTAAGCATCTTGGACTTCGCTTAAAAGAGATGGAGGTTCCTGTGATTCAGGTCTTTAGTCGAACGAAGAGAAAAGCGCAAAGTTTGGCCAAAAAGCTAAATTGCGATGCTACGATTGACCTAAAAGCGATTTCTACAAAAGCAGATTTATATATCCTTGCTGTTCACGACAATGCTATTGGAGAAGTTGCTGCAAAGCTATCTAGTCAAAAAGGCTTGAAGGATAAATTGTTTGTGCATACCTCAGGAGCAACGCCTTCGACGGTGTTCAAACCTCACTTTAAGCACTACGGTATTTTTTATCCTCTTCAAACTTTTTCGACTAATCGAATTCCTGACTTCGGTCAAATTCCAATTTGTATTGATGCGCGCTATGCGAAAGACCGTAAGTCATTAACCGTGCTTGCGCAAGAATTGAGTGATAAGGTCTACCCTATCAACGATGAACAAAGAGCGATACTTCATGTAGCCGCTGTTTTTGTAAATAACTTCTCCAATCACATGTTTAGCATTGCTGCTAAGATCGCAGAAGACAATGAGCTACCTTTTGATTTATTACGCCCTCTTCTCCTAGAGACGGCTTTGAAAGTACAATTTAACCCTCCTTCAAAAATGCAAACTGGTCCTGCTGTTCGCAAGGATGCCAATACGATTAACCAGCACTTGGTTTATTTGGAGGAGCACTACCTTGCTTATGCTGCGCTTTATCAGATGCTTAGTGAGAGTATTTCTAAGTAATCAATATATAGTGAGTGCCCAGCTGGTGTGCTTGATGTTTGAAATTAAATAAGTAGTCATCAAAAAGTGACAATTACAATGTTAATTTGTTGTCTACGTAATCGTGTACACTGTAATTGCAATTGTCACTTTGAGTTTAATTAATTGTTCCCTTTTACAAATCGCTTCACCACTTTCCCTTCATCACTACCAACCTCTAAGAAGTAAAGCCCTCCAGCTAAGTTGCTTACATCAATTGTTTCTCTTGAGCGCGTACAGTCTTTCTCAAACTGGACCTGACCAATGCTATTATAACAAGTCATTCTTAAATTCCCTAATTGCGTATTTGAATTAATTTCAACGGTTAACATTTTTGAAGTAGGGTTTGGCGAAAGGTCAATCTCAACGGAGAAATCAAGATCAATCGTTGGAGCAGAGCCATCTGTTTGAAAGGTAGTGCTATAGCCAGCTATACCACCTCTTCGATTGCCAATCATAATTTCAAGATTATCATTGCCATTTATTTCGGCCAGTGCTGCATGAGCTTTGAGGCCAGGTCTTACATTGCCATAGAAATCTTCCACATGATTGAAAGTACCCGTTAAGTTGCCTTCTACTCCAGTGTACCGAATGATACCCCGTTCGTTGGATCCACAAAATAACATATAACCTCCAGCAAAGTCAACGAAAAATGGAGACGCATAACCTTCTACCGATTGGAAGCCACGTGTATCTACCTCTCCAAGGAAGGAGTTATTTGGTGCTATATCTTCATCTGCTTCAAATTGTGGACTACCGGTAGAGCCCTGATTCTGGAAGTAGTTTAGAAAACCATTTCGTTCACCAAGAACGATATCCATCAGGCCATCACGATTTAGGTCAACCATTGCAGGCGTACTGGCTAGTCCTACGTCAATGTTCATATAGTTGAAAACTGGATTGGCAAATGCAAAGGTTTGATTGGGCCCTGCTGTATTTTCTAAGTAGAAAAGCGCACCGAATTCTTCACCAACTAGTATATCTATATCGCCATCATTATCCATATCACCTACACATGGAGCAAAAGACCAGTTAGAACCACTGAACTGGCTCATTCCTAGATAATCATCGTCTATTAGTTCGTAAGCAGGTGTAGATGAGGTGCCAGTATTTTCATACAAAAACAATCGAGCGTCCTTAGAGCCACCAAAGACCCAATAACTTTCATTTCCAACAATGAGATCCATCAAGCCATCGGCATTATAATCTACAAAAACAGGTCTTGCGCCAGAACCCATGTCTACCATATCTTCTACAAGGAAAGTATTCTTTTGATAGCTAAAAACTGGATTTTC
Organism: uncultured Saprospiraceae bacterium; assembly: GCA_937921775.1. Lineage (GTDB taxonomy): Bacteria > Bacteroidota > Bacteroidia > Chitinophagales > Saprospiraceae > CALGLS01. The sequence continues at coordinate 4,499 of CAKZUK010000107.1, read as the reverse complement.
ATTACTAGTGGTATTTTTGTAAAACCAAACATTCTGATCGTCTTCGGAATTCTTATCCGCATTTGGTGTTACAATGAAATCTTTCAAACCGTCATTGTCAACATCTAAATAAAAAGAAGCAGGAAAGTTGAAAACTTCTGCAGGAGTGTTATACGAAGGGAAACTACAATCTTGTGTAGACCACCAAGTGAATTGATTGTCGCCTCCGTTATGTAGTCGATTAATTGTTGGTGTATTGACATCACCCAGCCAAATTTCTTTGTCTTGATCATTATCTTCATCAAACATGAGGATGGTTGAGCCAGCGTGTCTTTGGTCGGCATTTCCTGAAAAACCAGTTGCGCAAGAATCAGGAGTAGCAACTAAGTCAAAGCAGCCAGAGAGGCCACTTTCATATCCACCTCCGAGGCAAGTGCTTTTTAGTTCAAAAATCAAACTATCCTTTCCATAGCCCATTTCTACAGACTGATTTTCGTAAAGAAAAATATATCCTCCACCATTACCAAAAGTGACAAAATCTAGATCACCATCATAATCAATGTCGGTTGCTTCAGGATAATCTTCTGTGCTTACGTAAAGTTGTGTGACACCCCCTGTAGATAATTGGAAGTAAATAAGGTCATTGGCGTTATTGTAAAAATTAAAACGCTTAAACCTCAATTCATTTGCTTCATAGAATCCTTCGTAAACTTGTACCCCATCAATGCCGGGAACATGGCTATAGGCAAATATGTCCATAGCTCCATCGTCATTAAAGTCACGTAGTAATACCCAATGTTCGAGAGAATCCGGAAAGTTTCGGATATAGTAAGGAGCATATTGATAATCGCTTACATTGTTTGTCCCCTCATTGATATAAGTTAGAATGACATCTCCAGTACGGTCAAAAATGAAGAGATCCTGTATCCCATCGTTGTCTAAATCAGCTTCACACATTTGGGGAGCATTTAAGCCTCCTACCATTGGATTGCGAAGATTATCACCATCTACACTAATGTCAATGTCTAGCAAGGGGATATAGACCTGAGCAGAGATAGGATGCGCCATTAAGAAAAGAATAAAGGTTAGTGGCAAAAGCGCAAAGGATTTCATTGTAGTAAAGTTTAAAAGTTTATTAAGTCGTGTGTTCATATTTATTTTTTTAAAATTATTCTCTACGACTGAGTATAATTCATTGAGTCAGTGAATTTATAACTGTGTAATCTCCCGTGGGGTCTATCGCTAACTAAGCTGTCTTTGTCTGCAATCAGACTAAGAATAAGTTTCGACAAAAGGGGCAGTACTTATCTTGACCTTTAGGAGATAATCCAAAACAGCTTCAGGGTCTTCTTTCTCAAACTTGGATAATTAAAAATTAATTTGTTTCTTCGACAATTAAGCAGATACTCAGGAAACACAATTTTGATTAGCTGCTTGAGTTCGCTCAATTTTCGTTTGACAAAATACAAAGATACTCTAATGAGAACCAATATTTTATACAGCTTATTAATACTCTGCCTACTGACAGGCAATATTTTTGGACAAACGACGACGGGAGATCGGATGATTCCCCTCAAAGTACCACCTCCACCAAGCGTTAATCTAGTTGACTATCAAGTTACAGTTGTCAAGAATCAAAACAATAAAGAACAGCTTGAGTTCAATTCTCCTGGATTAAATGGTCTTGCAAAGCTTACTATTAATAACGCAGGGGAAGCTCAAGAGTTGCTGTTTAAGGATGGTAAAGCACGACTTGAAACCGACATAGATCGAAAAGGAAAGCTAATGTTGATGACGACAGGCAGTGGATCATCGAAAAAGCATCGTGTTGCTCATATTTCAGAACGTACAAATGGCTCCTATCGGGTTCGATCGATTCCGATGTGGCTTTCTGTGGTTCCACCCTTGGTTGCAATTATATTGGCTTTACTTTTTAAAGAGGTGGTGGTTTCCTTATTTATGGGAATTTTTGCAGGAGCATTCATTGCAGGAGGTTTGAGGATTGATTCCTTTTATTATTTGATGCTGAGCATATTTGAGGTGGTTCAGAAATATATTGTGAGTGCACTTGCAGATTCATCTCATATGTCGATAATCGTTTTTTCTCTTTTGATTGGCGGTATGGTGGCGATTATTTCTAGGAATGGAGGTATGGCAGGAGTGGTTCAGCGGCTTTCAAAATATGCACGTTCACCACGAAGTACGCAGTTCATTACTTGGTTACTGGGTGTTGCTATCTTTTTTGATGATTATGCAAATACACTGATTGTTGGAAATACGATGCGACCTGTTACAGATAAATTTAAAATTAGTAGAGAGAAACTAGCTTACATTGTGGATAGTACGGCAGCTCCAGTCTCTGCGGTTGCTTTTATTACAACTTGGATTGGAGCTGAGTTAAGTTATATTGATGATGCGACCGGATCTTTAGCTAATTTCGATACTAGTATCACTTCCTATTCTTTATTTATTAGTTCATTAAAGTACTCCTTCTACCCTATTCTTACCTTGTTGTTTATTTTGGTTTTGATCTACACCAAAAAGGACTTTGGTCCTATGCTGAAAGCTGAACGGAGAGCGAGAAAAACAGGGAAAGTATCCGCTTCAAGTAAGGGAGTTGATGATGAGCCTGACATGGAAGATTTGACTCCAGTAAAAGGAGCTCCATTGAAAGCGAGAAATGCTATCATCCCTGTTTTTATGGTGATTTTCGTAACCATGTTTGGATTGATAGATACTGGTATTTCAAATTCGTATGGTGAGCTTGTTAGTAATGGAATTGCTGTTTCATCAGAAACCTGGTCAAACGTATGGTCTCAGATTCATTTGATTAGTGGAGGTGAAAATCCTAGTTTCTTGATGAAACTGGGCAAGTTGATAGGAATGGCAGATTCTTATGCTGCTTTGTTGTGGGCATCTTTTGCTGGTGTTGTCACTGCAGTCCTTTTGACTGTTGGAGGCAAAATTATGAACCTATTTAACACGATGCACACAATGACAACAGGTTTTAAAACCATGTTACCTGCTATCATTATTTTGACACTTGCTTGGGCACTTGCCATTACAACTCAAGAGCTTTATACAGCAGACTATATCACATCTATTTTACAAGACAGCATCAGTCCTTATGCAATGCCAGTTCTGATTTTTGTTCTTGCTGCTTTTATTGCTTTTTCAACAGGATCAAGTTGGAGCACCATGGCCATCTTATTCCCTATTGCGATTCCTACGACTTGGGCTATTTGTCAGGCACAGGGCATCGATCCTGATCTGAGTATGGAAATACTACTGAATGTAATTGCAGTTGTATTGGCCGCATCTGTGGTTGGTGATCACTGTTCTCCTATTTCTGATACTACCATTTTAAGTTCATTAGCTTCTGATTGTAACCATATTGATCACGTACGAACACAAATGCCCTATGCGCTTACCGTTGGTGCAGTGAGTCTAGTTGCAGGTGGTTTGTCTACCTTACTTGGTGGAGGTTGGTTGGTTTCGATTATTCTGATTATTGTGAGTATGGCAATTCTTATAGGGATTGTTCAGGTATTTGGAAGGTCAGCGGATTCGTAAAATTTGAGTAGTGCAGAACTAAATCGTAATAAAACAAAAACATGAAATTCGAATATCTATTTTTTGATGCGGACAATACTTTATGGGACTTCAACCTTTCTGAGAAGTTCGCCTTGTTCAAAGTCATTACTGAAAATAAAATTGAATACGAGCCACAGCATCTTGAAGCTTATCACAGAGTCAATAAGGCTTGTTGGCATAATTTTGAGAATGGAAATCTATCCGTTGCTGATTTAAAAAGTAAGCGTTTTGAATTGTTTTGTAATGAATTTGATTTCAAAATTGATGCGGAGCAAATGGGAAAAAGCTATCTACAGTACCTTTCTTCTACAGATTTTATGATCCCAGGTGCCTTGAGTTTGCTCGATCGTTTTGCTCGCCGACATAAGTTAGTATTAGTTACGAATGGGATAAAAGAAGTGCAGCGCCGTCGTATTAGTAATACTGGGATTGAACGCTATTTCGAGTCTATTGTTATTTCTGATGAGATAGGAGTTGCAAAACCTCATACTGATTTTTTTGACCTTGCTTTTGAGCAGGTTGGTTCTCCGAGAAAGGAGGAAGTTTTGATGATTGGAGATAGTTTGAGCTCTGATATTCGTGGAGGGAATAATTACGGAATTACTACTTGCTGGTTTAATCCTGAAGGAGCTGAAGTGAATCCTGAAATTATTGCTAGTTTTGAAATTACGAAGTTGGAGGAATTGATTGAGATTGTGTAAGCGTGGTTAGGAACTTTTTTTTAATGCTTGTTTAGGGACAGTTATTTAGGCAGAGTCCCTTAGCTCAGTGTAAACTAAATTCTGTCCGTTTTGAATGCTTCTTTTGAAATTACTTTTCGTTAGAAATTCTTTAAATAGCTAAGGCTATTCGCGAAATTTATAACTCAATTAATTCCAAAATAACCTATTCAAAATCGGACGAAACTTAATTTCCAGTGCACTTAG
>CAKZUK010000106.1 GCA_937921775.1 uncultured Saprospiraceae bacterium | reverse complement strand
GTACCCCCGGGGGGAATCGAACCCCCACTCCCGAAGGAACTGGATTTTGAATCCAGCGCGTCTACCAATTCCGCCACAAGGGCAAGAGTACTAGTAGCTTCTTTCAAGAAAAGGCAAAGCCTTTCCTCCTAAAGCGACGCAAATTTATCTAAATTTTTCCGAATACGCAATAGATAACGCATTTTAAAATAATACGCTTTTACCGCCTCCAAAGTATCCGCATCTTCAGCATCCGCCTCGTATCCTTTTAGAATGGGCATAATAGTATCTAAAAGACTCTGTTCCAGTGTATTTAGCTCTGCCTCTACCTTTTGATGCGCCTCCTTATCGTAATCAAACTCCAATTCCATTAGCCCTTCATTAATGTCCATCATTTCCATCAAAAAGTCCTGGGGGATGTTGTTTTGGCCTTCTTCAGCCATGGCGCCTTTGAGTTCGAGGATATATTTCATCCGCAAATCTCGTTCGGAGAGGGTCTTGAAGGCTTCATTATTTAGGGTAGAAAGTTCTAGGGCTTTCTGCTGCTCTTCTTCTGAAGCCATTGTGAAAAAATCTGGATGATACTTTTTGCTATTGGCATAAAACGTTTTGCGTAAAGCAGCTTCATCTGAAAGAAAAGAGATCGGTATATTGTAGAATTCGAAGTAATTCATTTTTATAAAACTGGTTTGTTAAAAACAATGTAGGCAAGGTAGGGAATTAGAATTAGAATGTGAGCTGTAATTAGCATGGCCTTCTAATGGCTTAGATTTCTACCTGCAGAAGAAGATGTCAATCCTTTGTCAAGGGCAACGGAAACAGAGATAGTAACTTTGACTCTAATTTATAAATTCGTGTCCCGCCCTCTTTAGCAAAGTAAGATCAACAACCAAAAATATGAGGCTCCATCAAGGGCATGCCATCTGGCTCAACAAGCATAATCCAACCTTCCCAAGTCTTTGAGTAAATTGATTTTTCATAATACATTTCCCCAAAAATATGTTTAGCCTGCTTCACCTTTACTTTTGCCCAATTGTTTTTTACAGGCCCTAATAAATGAATTTCATAATCGGGTAGGATTTTATTTACAATAGCCTTGGCATTCAAGTCAGGAGCTTCACGAAGTACATTGTTGGTACCAAGATAGGTATAGCCTTTTTCCCAGCCACCACCATTGGGCTGTCCTTGAAAGATCTCTAAGTGGCTTTGGAATTTTGCAAAGTCAGGGAGTTCATTAAGTTTCACCCAAACAGCTTCACCACACACAAATCCTAGAAGAGCAAAGTCACCTTTTATTTCTTTTACATAAGGAAAATTACCTAATCCTAATTCGCTACTAAAAGACATTCTTTTTGATGTAGAATCAAAAGGACAATCTTTTTTATCAGGACTGAGATATCGTTTGCCTCCATACAATAAAAACCAATGGGAGGCAATACTGCTCACCGTTTTCAAATCATCCTTGTAAAAACGCAAGCTGTCATTCGGTGCAAGTTTAAAATTGTTAGGACGAAGAGGTAATTTCTCAGCTTCTAAAATGATACCTCCAATCCCCTGGCCTTGTTGAATACCATTAAAATGAGCAAGGTTGACACTGGCTGATTTATCTTGTTCTTTTGTCAGAAATCCAGAAAATATATAGCCAGTTACAAGCTCCACTTTTCCTTGCGTGACGAGCCGACTTTCAATGCCTACCCATTCTCCCGTAATTGTTTTTCCGTCGTCTTGTACGCTCAATGGAATTCCTGTTTTATGAGTGATCAACACTTTTTTGGTATATGGCCGTACTCCAATTCGCTCACCCTCCAAACTCGGACTTTTACGTACGCGGAGTCCACTTTGGGCCGTGACATAAGCAGTCTCTGGTGTGGCTAATTTTACGATTTTTACTTCTTGCTCTACTGCTTTATTGTTAATTGTTTCATCTCTTGTCGTTGCTTCAGTCTTATCGGTTTGCACAATATTGGTTGCCCTTGTGTTTGTACTTGAATCAGTTTGATTCGACTGACAAGCGATAAGAAAAACTACTAAGAAGGGGAGGAGGAGGTTTTTCATGAATTATTATTTTTAAACAACTTTAATAATGGAGGCCCGTATTTGACCTTTCCTTTAGATCTATTAGCGGACTGGTTTTCTTTTGGAAACAAGATGAGGGAAATACAAATGATGCATGCTTTTGTAATAAACGCTAATCTACTTAATTCTGCACATTACTGAAAACACAATTTAGAATTAAATAGCAAATAACTTCGAGCGGAGAAATCTCTGATAAAAAAAGGATAAACTCTAGCACTAAATCCACCATACCACATAAAATAACTAAGCGTAAAAGCCTCAAATATAATCGAAGTAGCCAATAAAAAACTTTAGAAATCCTCCTTTTACTGATAATTAGCTATTTTTATATTAAAATAAATAGCCATGCAATACAAAAAACTCCTCCTCTTAATCTGTGTACTAAGTTTCTCAGCCTGTAAAAAAGATAATGACGGAAGAGATCCAGCTCTGCCAGATAAAATAAACTTTACTGCTTTAGAAGTTGGTCAACAAACGACTTACATTCCAGTATATCCCATCTGTTCAGATTTTTTTAATGTTGGAATGGATTCAATGTTTTCGTTAACCATAGATACAGTAGTCGTAACTGTAACGTCTGCTAACGGCAATCGATTTGTTTTTTCTGAAGTAGTATTTCCTACAGTTGATTCTCGAATTGAGAAATCCGAACAATTATATGAGGTACGTTCTGAGTCAGATTTTATTCTAATCCCTGAGCGAGATTCTAGTCGATTGTTTTGGTTTTATGCAAATGATACGATCCACTTACGTCCACAGCAACTGACTGAGATGAAACAAGAGGAATGCCTTTTTTATATTGATGATGATAAATTTGTGGGTAACGAAATCGGAATACTTGATAAGTATGAGCTAGAGGGAATTGCATTTGAAGATAAATATATTGTTTCTTGTTTACCACAAACAAATCAACCATTGGAAACCATATTTGATGGTTATTTAATTTATGACGAATTTGGATTAGTCGCTTCTCATCAAATAACCTCGATGTTGATACCTATCCCTCAGACAACTGACTCAATCGCTGAACCATTAGGATTAATTTGGCTGGATGCCGATTACCACTGATACAAAATTGCCCGCTACATTGTAATTACCACTATCACTTTATTCTAATAAAAACGGGCTGCATCAGAAGAAAAAACTTCTCATACAGCCCGTTTTATTAAAAGCTATTTTAGAATCCCCTCAAGGGGATTAAGTCTGAATTATCCCGATTGAAAACCGGACTTAGCCAACAATCTTTATCCTCGCCACCAACGAACCACATCCATTCCATTGGCCCAAACTACAAGCCCGAGCACCAGCACAAAACCAATAATCGTAGCATACTCCATAAACTTATCACTAGGCTTACGACCACTCACCACCTCATACAAAAGAAACATCACGTGTCCACCATCAAGCGCAGGTATCGGCAACAAATTCATAAACGCTAAGATCAATGATAAGATCGCCGTCATTTTCCAGAAGCGTTCCCACTCCCAAGTATCTCCAAACATCTTTCCGATTGAACCAAAGCCACCCAAACTTTCAGAAGCTTTAATCTTGCCTCTAAACATTTGACCAAAGGCTTTTATTTGGTTACCCAAAAATGCCCAACCTTTTCTTGTCCCTTCTGCCATCGCAGGGAAGAAGCTATAGTCTTCTTGCGCAACATCAAAAAATTCTGCAATCGAATGGCGGTAAGCACCAACCTTTGCTTCCTCCGTTAGCGTAATAGGAACAAGCATATTCTCATTATTGCGCTGAATGCCCAACTGAATAGTTTGACTTCCCTTATTACGAGTCAAATCTAAGAACTGATCATAAAATTGAGCAGGCTGGCCATCTACAGATATAATCAAATCTTCTTTTTGCAAACCTGCTTTTTTAGCTGGACTATCATCTGATACCTCACTAATCTTAAAAGGCATACGCGGCAAAAATAAACGCGCATCTTTGTTACCGTAGCTGGTCAATTCATGAATGAAGTTTTCGTCAATTTTCAAATCCTGCTTCACACCATTACGCTCAATCGTCATCGTATTCGCATTATTGAAAATGATTTCTTGCTTTATAATCCCATCATTGAATTTGTCAAATGGCTTTCCAGCTATAGCCAAAACTTTATCTCCAGCTTGAAGCCCCATTTTCATACCCAAGGAATCCACATGAATTCCATAAGTCGCATTCGCCGCAGGTAAATATTGCTCACCCCAGGTAAACAATACCATACCCCATAGGAAGAATCCCAAAATGAAATTCACCGTCACACCACCTAGCATGATGACTAATCGTTGCCAAGCCTTCTTCGATCTAAATTCCCAAGGCTGTGGAGGCTGTTTCATTTGCTCCCGATCCATACTCTCATCAATCATCCCTGCAATCTTTACATAACCACCCAAAGGAAGCCATCCTATCCCATATTCCGTATCACCTCTCTTAAATTTAAACAAAGAAAAATAAGGGTCAAAAAAGAGATAAAATTTCTCTACACGGGTTCCAAACCAACGGGCAGGAAAAAAGTGCCCCATCTCATGAAGGACAATCAAAATAGACAAACTCAATATTAGCTGTCCAATCATTATTACATAATCCATATATTCTCGTTACTTATGCGAAATTTATTAAGAATTTAAGAGGAAATAAGGCTTTCGCCAAAAGCAAAAACATCGAACTCGGCCCCTCACAACAAAGAATCAACCTAAAAGTATTCCTCTTTGTTGTTAACAGACAGCAAAAGTAACAAAATAACCTTTCAAATCCCCATACCAATAGCCCGAAAGCCTTTTCTCCCAGACCTTGCTGTAGCCCCCCAAGAGCCACCTACCCAAAAAAGCCCAAAGGCCTTTTCCCTCAGACCTTAAAGCAGCGCCCCAAAAAAGGCTGAAAGTCTTTTCTCCCATACCTTGGGGCAGCGCCCCAAGATTTTTCATAACTTCGCCCCATGCAACTCTTCTACACCCCCCATATTTCCGGCAAACAAGCCATCTTCCAAGGCGAAGAAGCCCGTCACTGCGCACAAGTCCTGCGCAAACAAGCAGGAGATCCCATCCAATTCGTCGACGGAAAAGGAAATTGGTACGAAGGAATCATCGAATCTATCAGCAAAAAAGAATGCTACATAAGCATCCAAAAAGAAATAGAGTCGTATACCAAGCGAGCCTGCCACATACATCTAGCAATCGCTCCAACAAAAAATATAGCAAGACTTGAATGGTTCCTTGAAAAAGCAACCGAAATTGGTATCGACCAAATTAGCCCGATTAAATGCGCACGATCCGAACGAAAAGTCATCAAAAACGAGCGCCTCAACAAAATACTAATCTCAGCCATGAAGCAGTCCCTGAAAGCAACACTGCCTCAACTCGAGGAACTAAAAACCTTCAAACAATGGCTAAGCGAATTACCTGATACAGATGAACAACGATTCATAGCACACTGCATCGAAGAAGAAAAGGAACATCTAAAAGAAAAATATAAACCCGGACAAAACGTTCTACTTATGATCGGTCCCGAAGGCGACTTCACCAAAGAAGAAGTGACAATGGCTGCCAAAAAAGGTTTCCTACCTGTCACCCTCGGCGAATCTCGCCTCCGCACCGAAACCGCTGGAATTGTCGGTACACACATTCTTAACCTATTAAACTCTTAAAATAAGTAAGCGCTTGGACAAAATTGGGTTTACAAAAGATTGAGATGAATTTTGGATCTCGGCCTGGTGGCCTGTATAAGCTGCCAGATAGACCCGACAGGTTTTAATGAGCGTTTTTTCAAGCTAATAGCCTAGCTATTGCCGTAGGGAAAAGGTGAAATATTAAATTGCGAAAGCAATTTACCCCGAAGGGATGGGAGGCCTAAGGCGCTCCAACTAATAGTAAATTTATGTTACAGACTACTCAGGGCACAGCCCATAAAACACGACCAAAAAACTGAAAGGCTTTCTCCCCAAGACCTTCTAAACTCATACATCACTAACATGGGGCACCCCCTATGAAATAAAAATCATGAAGCATCTAATCATAATCGCAGCCATCCTACTCCTAAGCCCTCAACCACCAACCCTGAAAATGGCGCTACTAAAATATAGCGGAGGTGGAGACTGGTACGCCAACCCTACAGCATTACCCAACCTCGCTAAATTCTGTAACGAAAACCTAAAAACCAATTTCGAAACAGATTTCGAAACGGTAGAAGTAGGGTCCGCAGAAATCTTTAACTACGCTTTCATCCACATGACCGGACACGGAAACGTCGTCTTCTCCGATGCTGAAGCCGAGAATCTCCGAATTTACTTAATGGCTGGTGGCTTCCTCCACATAGATGACAATTACGGAATGGATCCCTACGTTCGTCCAGCACTAAAGAAAGTATTTCCCGAGCTCGAACTTATTGAACTCCCTTTCGAACACGAGATTTACAACCAAAAATTCCAATTCAAAAATGGACTTCCAAAAATTCATAAACACGACGACAAACCTTCACAAGGTTTCGGCTTATTCTGGGAAGGGAGATTGGTTTGTTTCTATTCCTATGAATCGGACTTAGGTGATGGCTGGGAAGATCAAGAGGTTCATAAAGATTCCGAAGAAACCCGTCAAAAAGCCTTAAAAATGGGAGCAAATATCATTAAGTATAATTTTGAGCAGTAGGAGCGCTTAGATAATAGGAAGAAGAATAAAGGAAAAGACAATCCAATTAGAGATTATGCATAGAGATTTTGTATGGAAACCAAATAGGGCTTTTGAGAAAAACGGAGGAAGGCCCGAAATCTAATAGCCTTACAGGTCGACCAGCAATTCAGTTGTCTGGATTTTTTACTGCATCACTTCAAGTAAAGTTTTTAAATGTAAACCCGCAAAATGTAACAGTCAAAATGTAAAAGTGGCCGAAAATCGTAGCAAACAAAGTGTTTTTGCGTTCGCGGGCAAACTTTTACATTTTACATTTTACGGTTTTACATTTATATCTTGTTCCGAACGCCAAAATCAATTCGCGGTCACCCTGCTTAGCTATTAAGATGAGCCTGTCCGACTCGCCAGAGACGAGACGACAGCTTTTTTAGAAGAACATTTGGGCCTATCTGGCCGCCAGACTCCATACTAATTCTCTGTTCACAAACTCTATTAATATTCCAAAAAAAAATCCCAAATTAAGATTGCTCAAAATTCGGGATTAGCCTCCTTATAGGGTTTTATATTAAGAGTGTAGTTTCCCCTAAAAGGTATAAAAAATGATATTAAAAACACGCGCTTTCAACAGATATAAATATCAATAAATAAATTTCGAATATTAAAATTATGGCTATTAAGACTAGTACTTTTACTACAAAAGTTTGCACAGACTTAATGTACTTAGATTAGAACATGGAGATTAAATAAACCTTGAGAGGCTTGAAATGTTTGCTAAACCTAGAAATTATACCGCAAATATGCAAATTATTGTATGGGCATTGTGTTAAAAAGCAAATTTTATAAGTCAATTTACTCAATAACACTAACTTTAGTTAAAAACATGCTACTATTTTCTAAATATAAAACAAACTGTATCTCGTGAAAAAATTAAAGTCATACATCGCTATCAGCCTTAATGGAAAAATTGCTCGGCCAAACGGAGACGTCGACTGGCTAGACGCAATCCCGAATCCCGATAAATTAGACTATGGCTACTTTGCGTTCTACGATAGCATTGACACAACCATACAGGGATCGAAAACCTACGAAAAAGTCAAGAGTTGGGATATTCCATTCCCTTACCCTGAAAAGAAAAACTATGTGATCACCAGACAACAGGATTTATCTGACACAGAACATGTTACTTTCGTAAAAAACAATCACATTGATTTTATTAAATCATTAAAAAAGGAAGAAGGAAAAGATATCTGGTTGATTGGGGGCGGACTGATCAACACCATGTGCTTTAATGAAAATTTGATTGATGAGATGTACATCCATATCATACCCATTATTATTCCAGAAGGGATTGGATTGTTTGGTTCGATACCAATAGAATCGCAGATGAAATTACTGGATAGCAAAACTTATTCTACTGGTGTAGTGGAGTTGCGATACACTGCTATTTAGGGATGCGGCCTAAATAACTGTCCCTTAATACTGACTACCGATATAGAAGAGATGGAATCAAGGACTAAACGGATTGAAGTAAATAGGACGGGTTTCTTCTTTTAAGGCGCACTTTTGCTCAATTACCCTTAAAGAAAAAATCCGTCCATAAGTACTTGGACTAAATTAAGTTATAATTTCACAATACGCTCCGTCCAAATCCCGAACGAAGTTTTTACTTCTAAAATATAAACGGCGTTTGGTACTTCCGTTAAGTCTACTACTCCACTTTCAGTCAGGCTCTTTTCTAGTATTAATTGTCCGGTCAAATCTTTTAAAGTAATTTTAGCTACAGCTAAATTTGCTAACTTTATCTCCAGCAAACCATTCGTTGGATTTGGATAAATTTGAGGTCGTTTTTTTTCTATTTCTTCATTCCCAACCATTAGGTCTTCGCCATCACAATTTTCATCTATACCATTGTTAGCGATTTCGATACCATCGGGATTGGCCGTTGGATCAGTATCATCACAGTCATTCCAAATAAAGAAACCATCTTCATCTTGGTCAAAGCTACTTAGTAGTACATTCTCAGTTGTATTTGTTATGACGGCAGGATTTAAGTCAAAATAAATAAAGGCCGTATTTGTAATTTCAGTCTCCTCTGGCAGTCCAGTCATTGGACGAATACTATACATTAAAAATCCTTGACTTTCGTCAAAATTAGTGGTGGAGTCTGGAAGAAAAATATTAGAAAAATCAAAGGTCAGATATTGTGCATCTTCCAAACTAGTCACCAAAACCTCCTCGTGACTACTAGCTATAAAATTAAAACTTGCAGGATCTAAATTGGAGTCGAGTGTATCACGAATCACTACATCGTAAGCAACTGCATTACCCGTATTTTGAAAGCGGATCGTATAAATCAGTTCTTCATCCATAAGTGAATAGTTTTCAGGATAAATCGGACTCACCTGCTTGTCATTTGGATCGTAAGAACACTGCACTTCTATTTCTGTATGCTGTGGAGGCGTAACATTTGAACCATTCGAATCCGAATAATTTACCAAGGTATTAAAAGTCAGGTAGTCCCCTATTGGAAAATCTGGCGGCCCAGGTATCTGTAAAAGTATGTGGCGCTTCGCTTCATAACCCGGATACAAATCCTCAAAATGCCAGCCGTAAGAATAAGGAGGAATGATGGTATCAGGATCGTCTGAAAATTCAACATCCAAAATATCAGCGTCAATCTCTAACCAAATCGTTCCACTACTGATTGTAGTACCTTCGTTTTTTGCAAAAGGTGTAAACAGTACATGCTCATTGCATCGAACCAAATTTGCAGAGAGATAGGCATTGGTCGCGGAGATCGCTTGAGTAGGCTGCATTCCAAAATACATGGTAGCAGGATCAGGCGCTGTATTATCGACATCGAAAGTATAGGAATCAGGACTAGTTGTCAATTCCCAGCCAGGATTAAGACTTGGATCAAACGAAAAGGTATAAGTCCCCTGATCTAAAAGAATACGACCTCCATCTTCAGGATTCCCCATAAGAATTGTGTTAGAAGGATCCATATGAATCTTACCTCCAGGAAAGAAAGATTCATTATTGTCTAACAAACCGTTGGCATTTGCATCATAGAACATTGGATATGCTACATTTGCATAATCATTCTCACAGGAGGATAAGATTTCTACTTCAGAGAAACAACCTGGTCCATTTCCACTAACCGTAAGGTCTGTAAGACCTTGATATAACTGGCAAAGATTAAATGGATAATGACAAATGGATAAATTCGGGTTGTCAACAATGATGATATAATCCACTTCAGTTAAGCTTTCAAGGGCAGTCATATCAGCGAGCATATCGTTGTCTCCCAAATAAATACTCCCCGTATTCTCTAAACTATTAAGCCCATCCAAACTAACAATATTATCCGAATTTGCAATATGCAAAAGACCTGATTCAGTCAAAGATTCTAAACCATTTAGATTAAGCAAAGATGGTAGAGCTTCTAAATAAAATTCATCGTCAATAAATGCTAAGTTATTTAAGCCTTCAAAATTTACAATCGAATTTCCTTCCACTATGAAATCTCCTCCAATCGAGGTCAAACTAGCTAAGCCTTCAAAATTTACAATAGAGTTTCCTTCAATTTCACAATCAAATCCTATTGACACTAAATTCTCCAAACCAGTAAAATTAGTCAATGAAGGGTTATTCAACATTCGAAAATTCCCCTCAACCGTTGTTGCACTATTTAATCCTTGCAAAGAGTTTAAGCTTGCGTTATCACTTATATTCAAATCCCATATAAAGGTCAAGCCCTCCAATCCTGTTAGATTCTCAAGAAAAGGATTCTCTCTTATGTTGAGCTCATCTATATTAAAAAACACAACATCGCTAAATACATCTAGCGAAACTATACCTGTATTAATTATCTCCAAATCATTACTAAGCGTATCCAAATTTGAAAGCCCACTTATTGAAGTCAAGTTCGGACAATCACTGATGGTTAATTCATCCTCAAAATCTATTAAGCCAGACAAACCATCTAGGTTAGTTAAGCCTGCATTATTATCAATACGAAGACGATCCGAGATCCGACTTAGGTTTTCTAAGCCATCCAAATTAGTAAGATTAGGCGCATCTTCAATAGTCAATTCGTCATTGATGGTTTCCAATTGACTTAAGCCCAATAGATTAGTGATATCTGCCCCCTTAATCCAAACATGATTGTTCAACTCTATGCAGTCGGGATTATCCGTTGCAAAATTATCAATGGAGGCTTGTGTTTCAAATATTATCCAACCTGGCCCTAAGCATGACTGGGATGAAAGGCTAGTACTAAACATAAATAGTATAAAGAGCAATAGGTAATTAATTTTCATAGCAAAAAAAATTTAGTTGATTAGAGATTATGCATAGGAACCAAATAGGGCTTTTAAGAAAAACCGAGGAACGTCCGGAATCTAATAGCCGCAGCTATTATGATGAGCCTGTCTGACCGTCAGGCACACTCCATACTAATTCTCTGTTCATAAACTCTATTTAATAAAAATCGTTCTTTGACAGAAATCGTGGCCAATGTTAATATAAAAACAAAAGTGAGCGAAGGAAACCTTCATTTGATTTTATCATTGGATTCTACTACAGGATTTGTCAAAGAGTCATAAAAATTAGACCCAGCAAAAATAATTTGCTAAATTTCAGAATGGAAATTGGATATACTTTGGAGTGGATTTGTAATCAGATAGAAGTTTTGAATCAACTTCGTAATCAAACCTACGGAAAAAATTAACTATCGACTAACATTTTCATACTTAATTTGAAGACCTCCCGACATTTTCTAAAAAACAATCAACTTGCAATATTTCTTTTAAAAAAATAAAAGCTATGCAAATCAAAAATTTATCTCAAACTAATATTACTCAAATCGTTGCTTGCTTTTCTGAGGCCTTCTCTGAGTATGCGATTAAAATGCCTACTGATCCTGACTTCTGGGCTCCACGTTGGGAAGCAGCTCGAGTAGATTACTCCCTTTCTTTTGGCGTTTTTGATGAAGAAGAATTAGTGGCATTTATTATAATCGGAATTGACCAACACGAAGGTAAACGGACTGCTTTCAACACCGGTACTGGAGTCATCAAAGCTTATCGCAATCAACAACTAGTCGATAAGATGTACGAAGCAGCAACAGCTCATTTCAAAGGAAAGGGAATCAACAAATGGATGCTCGAAGTTCTTTGTACGAATGAACGTGCCATCCGAGTTTACGAACGAATCGGTTTTAAAATCACTCGAACTTTAAAATGCTTTAAGGGTACACTCACTATTTCCAATCCAGCTATTATAACTAAAGAAATTAATTTTGAAGATCGACCAATAACGAAAAACCCCAATCATCATTTCTATAGTTGGGACAATCGAAATGAAGCCATTTCTATTGCTGTTGATTACAAAACGTTTTTGGTTTACCATAAAGAAGGAAATTATATCGGCTATTTTACCATCCACCCGGAGAATGGTTATCTAGTTCAATATGAAGCGAATGAAGAGAACCTCCCTTCATTACTAGCCGGTATTTCGTCTGTTAATTCAACTATAAAAGTAAACAATGTGGACAGTAAACGGGTTTTAATTATAGAGCAATTGCTAAATGCTGGTTTGGAGAATACGGTGGATCAATTTGAGATGGAGCGTTTGTTTTGAGTTTTTTTTACCCCGAATTAATAAAGTTTCTAATAAGCAATTTTTAAATACTCTGTAACATAAGTTATGTTACAGAGTATTTAAGCTGCCGAGTCTGTGCTATCTGGCTAGCAGTTAAGCAGAATGTAAAAGTCCTTACGAAGATTCGCTCGCGTAAACCAAAGGCTCTGAATAGTCACGGTTTTTAATTAAATTCATTCTTATGAAAATAAAAAAACTAAACCTTTACTCCAAAAATCTTCAAGAACAAAAAGATTTCTACCACAACAAACTCGGCTTCAAAATAGAAGATGAAAGCCCGAATCATTTTTCCATAAAAGCTGGTCACACACTCTTATCCTTTACATCCTCTGAAAATACTTTAAAATATCATTACTGCTTCCTCATTCCTTCTAAAAGGCTTGTTCCTTCTCATCAACAATAAGATTAAAAAAATCTGGTTTCCTACAGAAGTCCCTACCGACTCCGCTCCCTTTGAGGCAAGCATAGAGGTCGATAAAAAAGAATACTTCGTAGATTTTAGTGATGCTGTCTTGAAAATTTAATGGATGTTTGTTTTGTTCAAAAAAATGATTCGAATACGTCCCTTGACTTCTAAGCTCGCTCGGGATAGCATTAATCGATCATGCGCTATAAATTACTTGGATCGCAAAGTCGATTTAAACAAGTCATAAAACAAAACACATGCAACTAGTAATCATCTTCGGACCTGCAGCATCAGGTAAAATGACAGTAGGTCAGGAATTAGCCAAACTCACAGGACTAAAGCTATTCCACAATCACATGTCTATTGATTTGGTTCATCAATTCTTTGATTTTGGAACGCCCCCCTTTAGTGCGCTAGATAAACACATCCGCTTTGGTATTTTTAAAGAAATAGCTAAAAGCGATTTGAAGGGCCTTATCTTTACCATGGTTTGGGCAGTAGATGACAAAGAAGACGAAGAATACGTCGATGAAATTGTGAGCTTTTTTGACGAGCAGGGAGCCAACAAAGCCATTTTTGTGGAACTGAATACTGAGCTAAAAGAACGCTTAAAACGCAATAAACATCCACACCGCCTTGAGCATAAACCACTTAAGCGAGACCTGGAATTTTCTGAAAAGGTTTTACTTTATGATGAAGCTCATTATCAAACGAACACAAAAGAAGGTGATCTTCCAAATAAAGACATTTTCAAAATCAACAATACCAACATAAACGCCTCTGAAGCAGCCCTGCTGATCAAAGATCATTATGATTTGTAAGAACTAGCCCACAGCCTTCCATATTTCAACAAAATATTTTAGCTTTGAGCTTATGAACAATGCACACTTACAAGAACGATTACAATACGCCAAAGAGCAACTCCAAATTGGTAACTATGGCCGCGTAGAAAGGGCAGCCAACGAACTGATCGATAGTAGCGATCCTGAATTCGTAAAAGACGGACTGCTCTATAAAGGGATGTCCCTCTCATTTCAAGGCAACACATCAGAGTCAATTCAATATTTCAATCAAGCCATAGAAACGGATCCTAATTTTGAATTCGCTTACTTTTATCGATTGGACAACCTATTTCGAATGGGACAGATAGACGAAGCTCGAGCGGATGCTGAAAAACTACTAAGCCTAGACGACCAAAATGTTTTGTACTACGAAAAGCTAGCTGCCATTGATATGGAGAAAAGAGACTTTGTTTCTGCAGAAGTTATTTGTGATAAAGTATTGAGTATTGAACCCGACAATATCCCCTTCATATCGCTGCGTGCAGACATAAGAACGAAGCAAAAAAAATATGCCTTAGCAATTGAAGATTATCTAACACTTCAAGCTACAGAAGATTTCGAACTGCTTGAGCCAACAGGGATTTACATTGCTACTGGTTTCGCTTATCTCAATTTGGAAGATTACGCCAATGCTAGAATACATTTGGAAAAAGCAAAGGACTTAAACCCAAATCATCCTTTGGCTCTTGCATACCTAGGTTATTCCCTTACGCACTTGGATGAAGTTGACAATGGTGTTGAATTAATTAACGACTCGATTGACATCGCTCCCAACATTAGTTACACTTATTTGCTTTTAGCTAAAGTAGCCATTGTTCTGAATGAAATGGAAGATGCGAAAGAATGTATCGAATTGGCACAGGAACATAATCAAGAAGGACATCTCAGTGAAGAAATTGATGCCTTATTGAACGCTTTGGAATAAAAAATATAAAATATGCCAGTCCCTAAAATATCAGATAAAAGAAGATGGCTGGAAATACTTGCTGTAGTCCTTACCGGCTTAGGCAAATTCATCTTCATGGATTACTTGGATTGGAAATTTATTTATATTAGCGCCGCCTGCTTATTTTGGATCAGTTATATTTTTATTCGTTACAAAGACGACAAGAATATTCTAGAGTATTGGGGCTTCACCCGAAAAGACTTTAAAGAGACTTTCAAAATCATTCTACCATTCGGCCTTATTAGTGTTATTGCATTTTTCATCATTGGTCACTTTCTTGAAACCAACATTCTAAGCTGGCACATTCTTCCCCTGCTACTACTCTATCCCATTTGGGGCACCATACAACAATTCATTATTGTTGCATTAATTGCTGGAAACCTTAGAGACATGGAAAGCTCTTCCATTCCATATTCTCTAATTATTCTAAGCACAGCCCTCATCTTTGCAGCTGTGCACTACCCTTTCAACTTGCTGATCATTGGCACTTTCATGCTTGCCATTCTTTACTCGATCGTTTACCTTAAAAAGAAAAACTTATACGTACTTGGTATTTTCCACGGATGCTTAGGTGCCTTGTTCTTTTATACCGTTATGAAAAGAGATCCTTTTTTGGAAGTATTTGGGATGTTTCTAAATTGAGGTGCTATCTTAGCAATAAATACTTAAAACCCTCAACTATGAAAAGTGTCTATACCCTTCTTAGCTTTCTTTTAATCTCAAGTCTCACATTCGCACAAATACCATCAAAAGCACTAGTCGGTTATTTCCATAATTGGAACACCACCAATGCACCATATATTCAATTGGATCAGATTGACAACCGTTACAATGTGATCAATATTTCCTTTGCGACTCCGCAAGCTGGCACTGATTACGATATGGAATTTACGCCAAGCCAAACCAGTCAAGCTGAATTCATTAATCAAATTCAAAATCTACAAGCTCAGGGCAGAAAAGTATTGATCAGCATAGGAGGCGCCAATATTTCCATTCAACTTGACGATGCAAATGAACGTGAAATATTTGTTACATCCATGACCGATATCATTGAGACCTACGGATTTGATGGAATTGACATTGACTTGGAAAGCAGTTCTCTCGTCATCAGCGGTGGCACCATTAGTATTCCGGTTGACCCGCCAATTATCAACTTGATTTCGGGGATCGAAGAAATCATGGCCGACTACTTCATGACACACGACAAAAAATTGCTGCTCACTATGGCACCAGAAACAGCTTACGTCCAAGGCGGGCAATCTTCCTATGGAGGTTTTTGGGGATCCTACTTACCATTGATTGATGCGCTACGTGATTCGATTGATTTGATGATGGTTCAATTATACAATTCAGGAACTATGTTTGGCATTGATGGCAACATTTATTCTCAGGCCAGTGCTGACTTTATAGTTGCCATGACGGAAGCAACTATTGAAGGCTTCAATACGGATGGTGGTTTCTTTAATGGGCTTCCAGAAGATAAAATTATCGTGGCTCTACCAGCCTGCATGTCAGCAGCAGGAAGTGGCTTTACTGATCCTGTGCTTGTTCAGGACGCTATGTTGTACCTGAAAGGCAATGGTATTCAACCTGGAGCCTACACGCTTTTCAACGAAGGTGGCTATCCAAACTTAGGTGGAATGATGACCTGGTCCGTCAACTGGGATGCAGTCAACACTTGCGGAAATAGTTATGAGTTTGCACAAAATTTTGAATTTATTTTTGGTCCGATTGTCTCAACTGAAGAACAGCATTTGGAAGAATTACGCATGTATCCGAATCCTGTTGCTGATGTTCTGCATCTTGACTTGGGAGTTGATTTGCAAAATTCAATTGTAGAAATAGTGGGAATGGATGGTCAACTAGTTTGGCGTGATGAAGTAGAAGGAGTTAATTTGCTCGAAGTTAATGTCCGTGATTTTACAAGTGGGTTTTATTTTGTTAAAGTTCAAACTTTGCTTGGCACCTCTGTGTTGAAGTTGGTGGTAGCGCGCTAGTAAGTGCTTGGACTATTTAATAACAATCGGAGTTTTTCAATCAATGTGAATTCCTGTTTCGAATGACACATTAGCAGATAAATCTCGCCGATGGGCAATCCACTGAAAAGTTAATACAAACATTACAAATGGGAAACAGTAGTTTTTATCAAGATATAAAAAGCATCAATAAATTTAGCGATTTCTTTTTGCAAAAAAACCAACAGGAAATTCCTGAAGATTGGTGGGTTGTGGTAACGGATGTAGTAAGTTCTACTAAAGCAATTGAGGAAGGGCGCTACAAAGATGTCAATATAGCAGGTGGTCTGGCAGTAATGGCCATCAGCAACACTTTTAAGAATATGGAATTCCCATTTATTTTTGGAGGTGACGGTGCTACTTGTTTGATTCCGGCAGTGGTGTACGATGATATTTGTGATGTTATTTATGATACGAAATTAAAGGTGCAACAATTTTTCGATTTGGAGTTGCGGGTAGGCCTTGTATCCGTGAAGGAACTGTATCAGAAAGGGCATCATTTATTCATTTCAAAAATACAAGTATCCGAATATTATGAGCAAGCAATTTTGGCAGGCTCAGGATTGGACTATGCAGAAGAATTGATTAAACAAAAAATTCCTAACAATCCATATCTCATCACTAAAAAAGGTAAAGATCAATTGGAAGCTGACTTTACAGGATTTACCTGTCGCTGGCAGGACATTCCTAGCCGAAATGGTGAAACCTTAGCCAGTATTGTAAAAGTGTGTGATTATCAAAATGACCAAACAACCATTCTTGAATTACTTCAAAAAATCGATGATATTTTTGGCGATGAATCCAACTACCACCCTATTCCATCTGAGCAATTGGAGCTGGCACAATCAGCATCTTACCTAGGAAAGGAGGCTCGTGTATACGCAAAACAAAAAAAAGGCATGAGCTACTTTTTCCATCTTACTCGTATTAAAGCAGAAGCTTTTGTCACTTCTCTTGCCATGCGCTTCAACTTAAATATAAAGGTGAACTGGTATGATCTAAAAGAATTAAAAACCTTTCAATCGATTTCTTCTGATTATAAAAAGTTTGATGGTAGCTTGAAAATGATCCTGAGTTGTAACACAGAGGCACGTAAAAAGTGGGAAGATTACCTAGAAGGCTTACATAAAGCTGGTAAAGTCTTTTATGGTTTACACGTTTCGGATCGAGCATTGATGACTTGCCTCTTACATGCAGAAAGTAAGCATGAGGTTCATTTTGTAGATGGAGCAGATGGTGGTTATGCATTAGCAGCCAAGCAAATGAAGGAGCAAATGCGTGTAAAAAAATAATCTATTTTCTTTAAAAATTAAGCCAGTTTGAACAAGAGTCAAAGAAGCAATATCATCACTCTCACCACGCTAGAACTTCTAGAGAGGGCTAGTTACTATGGGATGCGATCTATTATCTTGCTATATGCGATCAGCCAAGATGGATTAAATTTGAACCAAAGCGATACCCTTGGCTATTCTACTTGGTTTACTATTCTGGTAGCGATTGTAGCCTTACCTATGATGCCTACATTGCGAATGAATATGGTTGGAATAACGGCTTTCTCTTATGCGCTTTTTTCACCCTACTCTATCTAGCCCTTTTTCAATCTACTAAAAATGGGCTTAACGATATAGAACAAAACTTAGAGGACTCTTCACCTATTTCTAAACCAATTAATCAGCCACAAAACGATGATATCCTTGACGCAAATTTTGAATCTCTTTCTACAAAAAATTTAAACCCTAAGCCTCCATCTAATTTTCAACCTATCGCTTTATTCATTTTAGTCACAACAGCGGAAACCCAAGTTTAGTAAATCCTCGCTCAAAATCCCAAATCGTATTATAGCATAATATCCAATAATTAGCACAAGCTGTCGTTCCTATTTAAAACCATCATTATTATGTCTACAAAAATAGCGACCTTCACTTTCTTAGTTACTCTTTTCATTCTTTCCTCTTGTAAAGGTGATGCAGCTCAAAAAGGGTCATTATCGATTTCCAGCTTTGTTCAAAAAGTATCCAGCCCTCTCAAAACTTACAATACCTTTGACAGAAAAAGTTGTATTGATCGAGTCAAACAAAAAATCAATAATCAGGAACCACTAGTCATTCATATTATGGTTCCTCTATGCGACAATGATAATCAAGGTATTGTAAAAGTGAATGAGCGACTCGGTGATGGTTTAAATTTAAGAACCAATCTTTATTGGGGCTCTAAGTATGGTGTAAAAAATTTCTTTCACAAACTGAGCCCATGGAAATTGTTGGAATCTAAAAAGGACATTAATAAAAATATACTTGAGCGAATTATTCTTTATCGAGAATACCCAAATGGAGCTAAAGTTTACCTCGTAGCGGATGCTTACCGTGGTGACAAAATGAAAGCTTGTTTGCTTGATTATTTTGATGCCATTTCTGGAAACAGTATTGAACAACTGACTATTAACCAGCAGTCGATTTCCATTAAAGGAGATGCTGACCTTCTTATTTTCAATGGTCATAATGGCCTTATGGATTATAACATGGAACTCGTTTACAATCAGGATGATAAAATTCGAGAGGCTGCTGTCATTGGTTGTGCTTCACATAGTTATTTCCTAGAACATCTCAAACATGCTAAAGCTTACCCTCTTTTGATGACCTCAAATCTGATGGCTCCAGAAGCTTATGTTGCAGATGCCTTAATCGACACTTGGATACAAAAACATGATGATAGTCAAGAAGTCAAAATAGCAGTTGGGAAAGCCTATCACAAATATCAAAAATGCGGAATCAAAGGGGCTACCCGTTTATTTAAGACTGGTTGGCAATAATGTCCATCAATTTTTTCTTTCAGCAAAACCAATGAGTTCAACATCTTTTAGCACAAGGTCCTCAATTTAACGATAAATATCACCAAGTTTTTGTATCTTGGTAATAGGAACCCTCCTACAAAAATTACATTTCATTCTTGAAGAACTAAATAGTAAACCCTTCATGAAAGATAAAATCCTAATTTATGGGATAATTGGCCTTGTCGGTGCCATAGGTGTTGGTATTGGTCAGTTTCTAATGCACTATTCCGCTGTTGGATATACTGGAATTGACTTATTTGGTTTCTTCATAGATATTCCTCAAAAAAACATTAGCATTGGACATTCTTTAGCTGTCATTTTCTTGCCTTTCTATTTTGGTGGATACTGGCACTTATATCTTATTCTTCTTCCTTCTCATCCACAATCCTCAAAATGGGTTTACAGGCTTGCAGTTTGCACCTTTTCCATCTTTGCAGTTTGGATTGGATCACAAGCCATACTTTCCATTATGGTCAAAGACGATTTCAATAATGGTATCGAACATTATATTATATACAATCAAAATTTGATAGGGATTGTCTACGTATTCTTAGCAATCATGTCTTCTTTAATTTTCTATATCATCTGGTCTGGAAAAACAATCTTAGCTAAATGGGTGGCGCTTTGCAACCCAATAGCTCTTCTTGGTCTTATCTACTTAGTTGATTACTTAGTTCCTAAGGTAGGAGACTTTCTGATGTCCTCTCCAATTAACCTTGTACACATTGTCTTTTTTGGCTTGACTGTTTATTTTGTCAAAAAATCAAAGGTGACATTTCCTTCCAATCTTGACATCTAAAATTATAAGTGCTTCATATTAAACGTTCTTTGAATAACAAGATTTAGGCTAATAAATAACAATATTTTTTACATAAGCAACATAAGATTTGGCACTATATTTTAGGCTATATATTATTGCCCCACCTAATAGTATCTTTCATTCAGGAAATTAAGCTCCAATAATTTTATACAACTGAATTTATGAATACAAAAACGACTTAAGCCTTATGAAATTAACACATATCTGGTTAGTTCTTCTCTTCTTAGTTCCTCTATACTGCACGGCGGACTCAAAGTATCCAAGCGAAGAAAATTTCACTGAGTTTACTGCCGATTCCATAAAATTCAAAGCCTACTTAAATAAGATCTATGACAACAATTATTTTAATAATCCTGTCGTAGTTGAATACATCGAAAAATGTCAGAAACTACTGGACAATAAAGCAGATATCTCCAATAATAATTTACTTGACTTCGAATTAGCAAAGATAACTTATGAGCAAAACGACAATAAGTATATAAAAAGCTATCAGATGTTAAAGGACGCCAAGTATTTGCTAAATAGTCCTGATATCTCGAAATTTTTGCGAAACGAATTTATCTATATTGAAGGATTTACGCTAATGACGCTAGGCGATTATGAGTCTGCCCAAGAGACTTACTACAAGTTATTGGAAGAAGGCAAAAAGACAAATGAGAAAATACTGGTCTCTCAAGCCATTTTTTCTTTAGGCCAACTTTATCTAATAAAGAAAGACTATGCAAGAGCACAGGAATATTATCTGCAGTATTATCAAATGAAAGTAGATGCTGGCGGCTTTAAGGGATATGACTTTCAAATCTATCCAGAGATTATAGATGCTTATATTAAAATGAAAGACTTTGACAATGCGGAAAAATACAATAATGAAGTCTTGGCAATGATCGACACTACCTTACTCGCAGATTTGAAGCCCACCCTACTATTATTTAAAGTAGAAATTGAATTAGAGCGGTCGAATATTACTGAAGCAAAAAAGGCCTATAAAGAAGCTTTTACCATTGCCAGTAAAACCAAAGATCAATTACAATTAGATTTCTGTAAATCTCAAAAAGCAAGCATCCTTGAAAAAGAAGGTCAGTACAAAGAAGCATTAGCTATTTATGAAGACTTCATAGAGCATGAAGAACTTTTTCACTTCAAACTAGAATGGAGTAAAAGGGCACATGAGGTTTCAGCAAAAATGAAGAACTTTGAAAAAGCATATGAATTTTCATTACTAAAAGCAAGTATTACTGATTCTATTCAGAATGAGAAAAAAATGCAGCAAACAGAATTGCTGGCTATAAAATTTGAAGCAGAGCAGAAACAAAAAACAAATGATTCGCTTAAAGCTGAAATGCTAAAAAAACAGACCCATCAAAATCGATTATATGCTATAATGGGCATTTTCGCTATGGGTATTCTAGGCTTGATAATTGCCTTTTTCCAAAAAATGAGGTATAGTGACCGTTTGAAAATAGAGGTAGCCAATAGAACAAAAGAGTTGAGCAAAGCCAATCACTTATTGAGTCAATCCAATCAAGAAATGGAAGAGTTTAATCGCATCCTTTCGCATGACCTGAAAGAGCCATTGCGAAGTATAATAAGCTTTAGTTCTCTTGCAGAAAACTCGTTAGGGCCTGAGTCGAATGCTAGCGAATACCTAGGTTTCATTTCAAAAAGTGGTCGCCAACTCAATCAGCTCATCGAAGATGTTTCAAAATTTCAAGCAGCTGGTGACTTCTCAAACACGCCTCCTGAGCAGATAGAATCCGCTCTTATCATTGACTCCATTTCAAGGTCAATTGAATCTTTGAGAATAAAAAAGAATGTTTTGATTCAACACTCCGGCCTACCCAAAGTGAATACCCAAAAATCATTTTTGTTTTTGGTATTCAAAAATTTGATCGAAAATGGCATCAAATACAATCAAAGTGAACAACCTATCATTCAAATAAGACATCGGGAAGATGGCAACTTTCATTACTTTGAAATAGAAGACAATGGAATCGGAATTGATCAAAATTTCCACGATAAAGTTTTTGGTATGTTTCAACGCTTGAACAATCGAGATAGTTATGAAGGTACTGGACTAGGACTTGCAATGGCTCGCAAAATGATGAAGAAAATGAACGGAGATGTAAAAGTTCTACGATCTGAGGAGGGAAAAGGTTCTGTATTCGAAGTCAGCTTGCCAAAAGTTAATGAAGAAGAGACTTCCTACAAGATGGTCATGTCAGAAGCTAATTAAAACAATGAACTACACAATTACATAGTATTAATCATCTGGCATTAAACGGCACGACCCAAGCTCTACGAATGGCCAATATACGGACCACAATTACTGCCAATACAGAAATTCCCATGGAAATGTTTTCGTCTAGAATATAGCTGGACGCTAAAAAAATCAAGGCTCCAATCAGACAGGCAAAAGCATAGATTTCTTTTCTAAAAATAAGCGGTATTTCGTTAGACAACACATCCCGAATTACGCCTCCAAACACTGCTGAAACAATTCCCATCATCACTGCTACCATAGGTGACAAACCTATAGCTAAAGTCTTTTGCAAGCCAAGAATAGTAAATAAGGCAATCCCAATAGTATCAAACAAAAATATTCCTTTCTTCAAACGCATTATCTGTCGCTTGAATAAAAAGCAAATGGGTAAGGCCGAAAGGACTATGTAGATATAATTTTCATTCTGCATCCATCCTACTGGCGTACTTCCAATAAGCAGATCTCGTAATGTACCTCCACCTATAGCTGTCACCAAAGCAAGTACAAACACACCAAACAAATCAAATTTTTTCTCCACACCTACCAGTACCCCACTGATGGCGAAGACGAATGTTCCTAGGTAATCTATAAAAGTGATTAGAGACATGTAGCGCTTGGTTTAAATGGACGATTCAAATACGCTTGCAATATCGTTAGTTTATAATAAATTTATTTACTTAGACCTAAATAATTAACGAAATAAAATTTACCAATCTCGCCACTCATGAACAAAGCCCGCTTCTGGATCAGTCCCTACGATTTCACTAATCTTGCGATAGGCATCACAAAGTCCTTCACGTTCTTCTGTATCAATTGAACTATCTACTTGATCACTTTCACTAATTTCATTCATACGATTCACCGACGTTTCAAAAAGCGCAATAATGCTTTCTTCTGAGGCATCATCAGCTAAGGCTATCAGATGCTTACGCAATTCCCCAAGTGCAGCAATTAGATAAGGCTCTATGTCTTCATAAACTACAGGTAAGAAATCTTTAAACTTCAGTTCATTCAATTCTTTTGCTTTCATTGCTTTATATTTTTTTTTGTATAACTAATTACTATCCCAACAAATCATCAACTTCTAGTAAATACCAATCCAATGCATTGAAATCGCAATAGTCGTGTACATAATTTTTGAGGACTGCTAGAGGAAACAAGCCATCTTTTTCATAAGGTAGTTCCTCTCCAGACAAGCGCGGCTCGTCGCTCGGTTCTTCTTCTATACCATCATCACCATATTCAACCGAACGTAAGATCTCGCCATTTTTATAGAAGTAATAAATACTAATATCAACGGTATCAGATTCCATCATCCAAAATACTGTTTTGTCATTATTCTTAGTACTGTCAATGATATGTTGCAAGCGATCCCAAATGATCAGCCGATCAGCTTCCTCAAATAGAATGACAAAATTCCCCTTCTGCCCTACTGCGATTCGGCATTGTTGATTGGAGTCAAAAAACAATTCGGTGTAGAGTGTATTGTAGTCATCTTTTGCAAGAACTTGCTTTATTTTAAATGAGAGCTGTTTCATCAGATTTTTTGTAAAATCGATTACTGTTTCATCTTCGTCTTTTTGGAGTACCAGAAGGTTGATGTGTTGGCCCATTTGGTGATTCAGTTTTATGGATGAGCAATCTTTATTTAGTTCGGACAGAGGATAAGCAATTCCATCAACCAAGGCTCCATGCTCACTTGGGAGTAGATTCTGAATTCACTATTACAGATGTATACCCATCCTTCTTCTTGTGCGATCCGATCCATCCAATGAGACACATCGGATTGAAAGGCGACATAACCTTGTTGGCGTAAATCCATTTTGACTTCCAGTGTGGTCGTCATTCCGTTTTGTTGCAGCAGGCGTAATGCACATTTGTAAATGGCAGTTTTGCAGGCGTAGGGTTTGTGGCTTCTTGATTTAGTGTTCATAATTGTCAAGGGACGATGCCCAGTGTTTTTAGGTGATGCCCTTTAGAGGCGTTTTGGGAAGGTGCTCTAAATTATTAGTGTGCCCATTTCAGGCTAATAATGTTTGTCTTGCATGCGAGTCTCAACTAATAGACAAAAATCTCAGGATACATTTCTTAATTAGCTACTTCTACAACGTACCTTATCGTGCATTGCTCTTGCTTGTAGACGATATATTCGTTGTTGACTAGGTCAGCTCCTCCTTTTGCAAATACGGAGTCGTACTTTGAGTTTCTTTTTTTGAGATTTTTATAAGATAAGTCGGAGCACCAGCTATCGTGGCGCTTGATCTTGAGTTGCTTTCCTACATGTGTGTCATAGAGTGCGAGGAAGCCTTTGCCTTCTGTACCACCAGACCAGTAAGATCCAGCCAGAGAGCTATAGTTTAGAGACTTGCTGAAGCGATCAGCAAAGTATAGTCCGTAGCCAAACATTTTACCATTGATGATGGCATTTGCGGGACGTAGGACCAAACCCGTTTTGAGAATAGACAACCAATTTTCATTACGACTCCCATGCCAGAATAATTGAGTGGTTTTGTTACTACATTTTTCTAAGTGCTTGTCAAATGCTTTTTGAGTTTTGAGGTTGATAACTTTGTAGGCTCGAGCAAAAGTGTCAGACCGATCACCCATCATTTTTTTAATCTCTTTGATTAGTTTTTTGTCTTCGAGAGCTTCGACTTGTAGCCCAAATGATTCAAGTAATGTTTTAGGTTTTTCTTGTTGTTCTACCTGTTGATTGTGAAGTTCTACTTGACCGCGCATGACGTCAAGCGTAGCTTGCTCTTCTGCTAGTTTAGTTCTAATTTCTTGTAGTTCTTTATTCGATCGAGGTGGATTGATGAGGTGATCCTGTACCTTAGTCATTCGCCGTGGGATGATGGTATAAAGTCCCATCAGTTTTTCATTAAAAGCCTCAGCGTCCAATCGTCTTTTTACTTTTTTACTTAGTTTATCAAGGACTGCTTGAGCTTCTTTTAATTGCTGTAAGCTCACCTCTTTCGAGGAAATATTATAATTCCTGTAAACAGATTGCTTGGCATATCGGTTTAGATCTTCCATCAGAGAAGCCACCTTTTGGTTTTCAATAGCAAGAAAATCACTGATATTTTTTGCTGTCGAAAATAAGTGCGTGGTATCGGTATAGCCTTTTCTGATTTTCTCCTTCTTTTTAGACTCCCATTGCTCCATAGTATAGTTTCGGGTGGTTCCGTAGGTACCTACTCTACCATAGGTCGCGGTAAAGGTTCCATCCACGTTTTCCACCATATCATAGAACTTATTATTGTTGTTTACCGTCACCATAATGAGTTTTGCTTGACGCAAATTGGTTTCAGTACTTTGAGCATCCTCTGTCTCAGCTACTGTACTTGTTATGCTTATATCGCAGTCTTTAAATGCCGGTTTTGCCGCTTTTTGTAGCAATGACGGGGCTTTTTGCGGGGATAGAATTCGAGTAATGAGGCTTATCATCTGTGTGTGGTATTGATTTTTTGTAATTATTTTGATTCAAGTATTTGATTGTATCACAAATATAGTTACATTTGTTTTGTAAATGCAAACAATTTGTGTCTTTTTTTTTTGAAATGATATTAATTCCTCTACACTCAATAGTAAAAACGCTTTTAATAAAAATCAAAAAACCACCATCAAACATGAAGAACTTAGATATTTCAAAGCTTGAAAAATGCTCAGAACCTTTAAATGAAAATAAG
>CAKZUK010000105.1 GCA_937921775.1 uncultured Saprospiraceae bacterium | reverse complement strand
TCATAAAGCAGTCCATCTTCTTTCCAGTTTTGGATCTATTTGTTGAATTTGATTGCAGATGCCATTAATGCCTTCGTGGCTGGAGCTGCTTATCACGGGCTTTAATTATACTTCAATCGGAATTTATGGTTTGGAATCTTTTGTCATGGCACCTACAATACGATTGCAATTAGCTTAATTCATTTGGGTTATTTATAGACGATTTGACTTATTTTTGAGTTCATACTTTGCCTTAAATGATTTTGCCCAAACACTTACTTACATAACATTCCCTCCAACTCCTCTCCGGATTTCAATTAAAAGAAAGTAGCGAATAAAGTAAAAACAAAATAGACATCGTATATTAGCTGCTTATTCAAAATCTAAATGTTACTATGAAAATACTAAAGAGTATAGCAAGGAAGGATTTTAGCACAAGAAAATGGATCGCTGTTTCAATAAGTTTAATGTTATGCACTCCGCTTGCTTTTTGGTCAATTTATGGAATTGGAGAATACGGGATTGCGTTGTTTGTTCTAATCCCCTTATTGATGGGTTTGTGTTCAACTATTATTTTGGCATATGATAACGAAATATCTCCCAAGCAAGCTCGCCGAGTTGGATTTCTAACTTTATTGATATTCACTTGCGGTCTGATCGTGTTTGCTATTGAAGGATTAATTTGTATTGGAATGGCAGCACCCTTTGCGATTCTTTTGACTTGGATTGGGACATTAATTGGCTATTCGATTAGTAATAAAAAACCTAATCAGGCAGTCAATGCGATACTATTGCTGGTCGTTTTGATCCCACTAAGCGCATTTAACGAAAGTAAACGAATTCCTACAGTAAAACCTGTCATTTCCAAAACGATCATCAAGGCAAGCCCCGAAACGATATGGAAAAATGTCATCGCCTTTCCGGAACTCAACAAACCTGAAGAACTAATATTCAAAGTCGGTATTTCATATCCCATCAAATCGAGAATCGAAGGTCATGGCATTGGAGCGATTAGGTATTGCCAATTCAATACAGGGGATTTTGTGGAACCAATAACAAAATGGGATGAAAATAAACTTCTTACCTTTGAGGTAGTCCAACAACCAGAACCTTTAAAAGAGATAAGTTTCTGGGATGTCAATTCTCCTCATCTACACGATTATTTTGTTTCCAAAAAAGGCCAATTCAAAATAAGTGACTTAGGCAATGGAACGGTTGAATTGGAAGGCACAACTTGGTATTACCATAATATTAAGCCAGATTTTTACTGGCGATTGTGGTCGAATATGATTATCCATAAAATTCACGACAGAGTGTTAAACCACATAAAAGATGTTTCTGAGCAAGAAAAAATATTGGTAGATTAGTTTCTGTGTGAATCAAAATTTTAACCGTAATGGCCCTCGCTTGCGACGACCGAATACCCTAAGAATTAAATTCATTAAAACTTAAAACCCTGATAAAAATCAAAACATCTCTCCATCAGGTAAGCAGCTGTTCAATTTAATCAATAAAAATAACGAATGAAATATTTACATTTTCTCTTTTTCGTAGTACTTATCTATGCTTGTGGTAAAAGTGATGACTCTGACAATGGCAATATTCCTGAAACTCCAGATGCTCCAAATATTCTATTAATAATAGCAGACGACATGGGTAAAGATGCGAGTCAAGGTTTTCTTGAAGGCAGCATCAAAGCCACTACACCAAATCTTGATCAACTAAGAAATGATGGATTAGTTTTTAATAATCTTTGGGTTAACCCTACCTGTTCTCCAACTAGAGCATCCATAATTACAGGAAAGTATGGTTACAGAACTGGGGTCAAATGGGCAAATGATGAATTAAGTCAAACAGAAAAAACCTTACAAAAATACATTAATGAAGAAACAAGCAATGCCTACACCACTGCAGTCGTAGGTAAATGGCATTTGTCTGGTGAGAATACAAATACCAAGCCTGAGTCTTTCGGAATTGATTACTATGCTGGACTAATTCGAGGTGCTACTCAAAATTATTTTCAATGGCAATTGACCGAAGATGATTTAGCTAGTCTTCAAACTGAATATACTTCAAAGGTGTTTACTGATTTATCAATCGACTGGATTAGCAATCAATCCAAACCTTGGTTTCTCTGGCTAGCATATAACGCTC
This sequence comes from uncultured Saprospiraceae bacterium, assembly GCA_937921775.1. Lineage (GTDB taxonomy): Bacteria > Bacteroidota > Bacteroidia > Chitinophagales > Saprospiraceae > CALGLS01. Next base: position 31,347 of record CAKZUK010000105.1, on the reverse strand, counting down.
CTCATACGCCATTTCACGTACCACCAAGTGAAATGCATTCGCAAGGTGATCTACCTGATTATACCGATGGATTGGAGCCTATGCCATACTACATGGCCGCTATAGAAGCCATGGATTATCAAATCGGAAAACTGTTGGAAGGAATACCTCAGGAGGACTTGGACAATACGATTATTGTTTTCTTGGGAGACAATGGAACACCTAACCAAGTTGCTCAAGCTCCTTTTTCAAGTAATACGGTCAAGGGTAGTTTATATCAAGGTGGGATAAATGTCCCTATGTTTATTTCCGGAACGGGTGTGAGCCGAACTGGAGAAGATAATAGCTTAATTTGTAGCACCGATATTTTTAGTACCATCGCTGATTTGGCAGGAGTCAGCACTTCTGAAATTCATGATAGCAAAAGTTTTAAAACACTTTTGAGTAATGAAACTGTACATAGAGATTTTCAGTATTCAGAAATGAATGACGGAACAGATGATTTATGGGCAATAAGTAATGGAGCATATAAACTTATTGTTAATGTAAATGGAGATGAAGAGTTGTACCACTTAACTAGCGATCCTTACGAAAACAATAATTTACTGAATGCAACTTTAACGACTGATGAAGAAAATACTAAACTAGCATTGGAAACAGAATTATTAAGTATTAGAAATTAATTTGGCCAAGAGCCCAATTAATAATAAAAACGACATGGAAAAATCAAAAATTTATCTCGCCTCTCTATTTTTAGTTTGTCTGTCAGGATGTACTCCAAAATCAATCATTGGACATTACAGTAATTCTATTGGCAAAACAATGGCCTTTGCAGGAAAAGAATTATCCTTGGAAAAGGATGGCACTTTTAGGCTAAATGAATGGACCGATAGTTATGCTACACGAACAGATGAAAATGGTGAGATACATTGCGATCAGAAAGGCAAAGGAATTGGAAAGTACAAAATCATAAAAGACACGATTGAATTGTATTTTGAAAATAATGATTTTATCACCTGCCGTCTTAAAATTCAAGAAACAAGCAAGTCTTATTTATTGGATATTGAGATAACAGATGAACTCAACATGCCTCTGCAATCCGTCGCTTTATTCGTTTCAACGGAAGATATGAAGGTTATTGGATCTAAAGTAAGCGACCAATTTAGAAAAGAGCAGATGGAGATTCCTAAAAACTTAGATCCCATTCAACTAAACATAAGCACCTTTGCTGCAAAAGATTTAATCATCCATATTCCAAGTAACCTTGGAGAAAGTCAACACATTTCAAAAAGATGTCTTGGTTATTATAAAAATAAGGATGTTGAAAAACTGTGCTTCAAAGCAGGAAGAAATTATATTGAATATAAAAAAGGAAAGGCACGATTAGTCAAATTAGAGCGAGTTAAATAAAAATCAAAAGGCGCTCAAGCTATTAGTTAACTTAAATTGAGCAACTATTTAAGTACTTATTTCTCTTGTCCAATTAACACTGAAGCATTAGCCAACAAAGAAATAGAAAGCCAATAAGTTGAAAGAACCAATAAACCCGACCAACTAAACGAAACTTTAAACTTACTAAAGGCAATCATCGAATCCGAAAACAAGAATAACAAAACGGCTATTCCAATAAGTTTAAAAACCCACTTTTTCTTCCAAAGATATAAACTCAGTCCCTGCCAACACATCACAATTATAAAAATAAAATAAAACAAGACCGGAATCGCTAAGCCTTTAAGCTCGTCATAAATAAATAATAGCCTAAGCCAATTAAAGATAAAATGATTAATGGGCTAAAATATAACTTAAACTTATCGATAGCAATAAAGCTAAACATAAAGAGAAGATGTGCTATTAAAAAAGCTGCAAGTCCCCAAACGAATTGACTCTCCCTCAAAAGAAGAATATCTCCTATCAAGCAAAACAAAAGCGCTACTATAGTCAGATATAAATAACTTTTCAACATCCTATTACCGTGAATGATTGGAATCAGAATGACAAGAATTGTTGTTAGTGGTTTGAATAAATCGTAGCTAGCATGATCAATAAAGTCGAGATAGATGGCTATGATCGCACTAAAGAAAGCTAGAATATTTAAAACTTTGAGTGATGGCATTTGTCAGGTAATTATTTCTAAACTAACTTAGGTTAAGGAATTGTATATCAAATGTATCGAAATAATTAATGATTCATATCATCCGTTCATAGATCACTTTAGCTCTTCTACATTTCTCTGTTTGATTCACCATAAACAGGCCAGTCCTCACGCCTCTTCCTTCTCAAGCACATACACAACGCATAACAAACACACTTTCAGCGACTTGTGTCAATTATGGCAAATTTCGTGAAACATATCAGTAAGTATTCTTACTACAATTATCCATTTCTATAGCTATTTGAAACATAGAGGTAATTTAATTTTTCTATTCAGACTTACTTTTGAAATATCGTTCGCAAAGGAAATAATTAATTAAATCAAAATCCACTTTAGTTATATGGACACTCATAAATCGAAATACACAGTTACGCTATTTACCGCATTTTCACTGCTTATGATTAGTTATAGTTGCGAAACGGAATGCACCACTCGAGTGGATAATATGAAAATTCATGCCGTTGTTGCCGACACAACTACCGAAGCAATATACTTGATTCCTGGATGGTATCATTCCGAATTTCAAGATGATCAATTGAACTTTTCAATCGAGTTTGACCACTATGTTGGTGGGCAAGGTAGATGCAATTGGGTCTGGGAAAACTACCCTTCCGTCAGTACCTTCCAATTGTCTTGTAGTCAAACCTTATACACTGAGACCGATACAATTTTTGCCTTCGATCCACTCACTCAGTATTTTAATATTGAAACCTATGAAATGAAAGATCAATATGTCAACTTTCTCATAACACAAAAGCCGGACTTTACTTTTCTATATCATAAAGAATATTACACCTTTACCGCTACTATATCGACTGAGAATAATCAAGATTTTGAAGATTCTTGTATAGTAAAAATCGTTGAATAAGATGAAAAAATTAATTTACGTATACTTATTACTAAGCATGACAGCTTGCATGGGAGATCCAGAATTCTACCATTCCAAATTCTATCCTGTATCATGGGACGAAGGAACTTGGAGGGTAAATGAAATAATTAATGATCGAGGAATTTCAATTCGATTAGATTCTCGACTTAATTTTGAAGATTACGAGAGTTCTATCTCTGGCGAGTTTGAAGCACTTGATTTCGACAACACTAGATTGTTTTTAGATCGCAATCTTTATTATCCAGATACGATTCTGAAGGGAGTTAATTTATTGGATTACGATATTACAGAAATAGAAACGCTGCAAATCAACAAACAAAGTAGTCCAAAAGATGATGCTTATATTTTTTGGATCAACAGAATTCAAGACTCGGATTTCAATCGATTTAATAATGGTTATTACACGATTTACATTGAATCAATTACAAAAAGTGGTTACGAAATTAATGACTCTACCGTTGTTCTCATTGAATAATGTCATCGCAGCGAGCTCCTATCCTACTAGGTCAAGCAGATTGAGTTTGACTTAGTCGCTCCTCTTCCTTCCCTCGTCCGTTAATTAGTTATCAACAAAATCGAACAAATTCCAAATCTAAATGTTATGGTCATAGAGAAATTTTGAATCTGTCGAGTCTATCTGATATCAAGGAAAAAAGGGACGACAATATGATAAATTGTATTAGTTTTAAGACATCTTAGATTTACACCTATTCAGAATGTAGTATACATCATAAAATCAGACCACAAGCTAAATGCATCGCTTCTTAGTCCTTTTCATTTTAGTCTCCACCTTTGCCTGCAAGCGAGCATCAAATGATATTCCGACATCAGACATGCTAGTGAATTTCGACAAAGAGCCCTCTCCTTCCCTATCTGAGATGAAGGACATCTTAGCCCCTTCTGAATTTCTAGCTGCCGCAAATATGTCGTTTGCAAAAAAGGAATACGATGGTTCCAAAGGCGCTTTGCTTTCTACCAAATTCAAGACTTTAGATGAACTGAAAGAGCTAATTCATATTGAATATTACCAAAGTGATCCCCTATCCCAACAAACGCTTCAATTCAAACCATTTGTCAAACTAAGTCATACTACGGAGTACCAGGAAGTAAGCAGCATCTTGATGAAAGGTGTCAGTGAGGCTGACTTTATAAAAGCAGGAATTAGTGGCTTTTGGATTCGCTTACAATTGGCAATGGATTCCCCTTATTTTGTTTTCAACAGGCATAGTTTGTTAAAAGTATATAACTTATCCAGAAGAAGAGGAACCGTTTTTGGAGAAGGCGACATGGCCTTTTATGATCTTGCTGAAACCATGGTGAACAACATCAGTGACCATGATCTTGCCCTAATGTCAGGAGCAGATCTTTCTGAAAAAGGTTATCTCAATACCTTTAATCACATCACTTCACAAGTTTTCATGACTGCAATTTTTTCAGAAAGATTGGCAGATTATATTGCAGATACACATGAGCGTCGCAACATGCCGGAATTAATCAGCGGCAATTTCACTCCGGAACAACTGAGCGATCTCGCGAAAGGGCCAGTCGACAACTATGTAGATATTATCAATAATGAATGGGGACAAGAACTCGGTAAAGTGCTCAAAAATAAATATAAGATCACAAGCAAAACACAGTGGACTCCTGAATTACTTGCCCACTTTCTAAACGATATACAGCGTTATTACAGCTGGGTTTTTCAGATCAGTTTCAAACCCTACAGAATCACAGACGAGGTGCTAGTCACCTTTTCAGGAAAGATCAATTCGGTCATGAATGAAGCGCCTGGTTTGAGGTGAGGGTTTTATTTTACTCGCGCAATCCGATACCGAGCCACACCTTCCACATCATTCTCAATTTTAAATCGTTCTTCCACTTCCTCCATTCCACTTACCTCCCATTCCCGCAAAGTCTCAAACCAATTGCCGTCATTTATGGTTACTCTATAGAAAATAACATTCCTTAAATTCGCGCCCCTCAAGTCCGTACCCGTCATATTTGCTCCACTCATATTGGTATCACTTAAGTCCGCACCATTCAAATGCGCTTCTCCAAAGTCAGTCCACTTGAGGTCGGCTTTTCTTAAATCAGCCTTGGTCAAATTGGCTCTTTTCAAGCTCGTTCCTGACAACTCTACTCCTGCCAAATTGGCTCCATTTAAAAATGCGCCATTTAAAAATGCCCATTTCAAATCAGCTCCTCTAAAGTCGATACCTCTCAAATTTGAATTGCTTAAATCCGCTCCTTTGAGATTCACTTGAGCCAGTTTTGCGCCACTCAAGTTTGCCCATTTCATCTTTGCCTTTTTAAAATCAGCGCCGACCAAATTTGTGTTTTCCATCCTAGCATCCCACAGATTTACTTCCCATAAATCAGCGCCACTGAGGTCTGCTCCTCGAAGGTCCGCGGTTCTTAAACTTGCTCCCTTTAAATTTACACCACTCAAGTTAGCCCTCCTCAATTCAGCTCCATTCAAATCTGCGCCTTCAAAGCTGGTCTTAAACTTTATCTGAGCAAAAGTACTGCTGTCCAAATTCATTTTGGCTAAAGCCAATAACAACTGACCTCTTTCAGGACTCAATTTTTTAGTCGATCGCCTACTCCAGCGATAGGGTTTAAACGAATAACTCAAAGCTGCTATTCTATCTATCAATTCGGTACTTAGTTTCCGCTCAGAATTTTCCTTTAGCTCCTCATCTGCCTTGTTCAAAATATTAGTCATAAGTGCGAGCATACCACTGTTTCTTGCAGATTCCTCTAGCACGGCTTGATGTTCCAACTGAGACTGTTGCGCTTTGCTTTTCGTCATAAAATAAAACCCTGCCAGTAGAACTCCTAGAAGAATATAGACAATGACAAGAATTTTAAAAAAGATATTCGCTCTGTTAATTTTCCTAACACCATCAGCACTCCCCTTCGCTCCAAACATAACAGATTTAAACGATTGTCGGTCCCACACAAGTAGCAACAACAATAAGCCAGAAACAAAGCCAAGACAAGCGACAAAGCCCAATAGAAAGGAATACTTCTTTAGGATGAACGGTATCGATAAAAAGACGATGCCCCAACTGATTAGAACACCTAGTATTATACCGATTAGTAAATTTCTTCTTTCCTTCATTAAGTCTTTATTGTTAGAATATAGATGGCCGTGAATTTGGCATTTTGGCTTGGCCAAGGTTAACTAAGCTTTGAAAATTCAGTAAGCGTTTTTTACGTAAGTGCTTGGACAAAATTGGGTTAACATTAATCAGTGAAATATTTTAGTTCTAATTGACTAAATATTAGGCTTCATCCTTTTGGCTGTAGCCTAATATTTGGGAAAAGTAGGACTAAAAGACTCAGTGATTAAACTATAACTTAATTTAGTCCAAGCACTTATGATTCCATTTTAATCATGTTTAATTTGAGTCGAACTTTTAGAAAAAATCGCTTCTTTTTCTTGCTCACCAGGTCCACTAATTTTCAAGCCATTGAAGCTAGCACCATGCACATCATCCAATACGACTGCAGTTCTGTAATCCTTATTTTTGCAACTTAGTCTTACATTTTCAAATACAATTCCTTTAGCGTGTCGGATATAAAAGCCCCATGCTGGCAGTTCTTTAAACATAGAAAATTCTGGATAGCTATCTGGAAGTTCTGGTACTTTGTTTAGCTCATCTAAACCTACTTTTGCATAATTTGGATCTCCACCACCCGGATAATGTATTTCTATATTTTTCAAGCTTACATTTTCGATCGGTACATCTAAAGCGCCGACGATAGAAGCTGGTGAAATATTCCTTGGTAAATGCTCGACAGGTCCTTCGTAAGGATAACCTTTATCCGCTTTTGTGGCAGCTATTTCTACATACACATTTGAGATACGAATGTCTTTCATGCTCGCTTTTTTTCCCGGCTTTCGTTCACCAATCCTAAGGAAAATAGCATTCCCAACGTTTAATGCTTTCAAGCTATCTACCATTATATTCTCAAGAACACCTCCATCAACTGAAGCAAATGTAATCGCAGATCGGTAGGTATCATAAACGGTATTGTTGACGATCTTTACGTTTCTGAATCCGCCTACAGAGTAGGTGCCAAATTTAATTCCACTGGCACTTGAGCGAACTACATTATTATAAATTTCAATGTTCTGGCAGATCAACTCAGGCCGATGTGATTTCAAGCAGATACCGTCATCAGAAGCATCAAAATAACTGTTTCTAACAATCACGCTATCGCAATCTACAATATCAATTCCATCATTATTCCAATAGTTTTTACTATCCACACTTATGTTTTCTACCAATACATTTTTACACTGATCGTATTGCTGATTCCAGCTTGCGGGATTGTTGATGTTGATACCTTGGATGAGAATACCATCGCAGCCCTTGAAATAAATATTATGTGGTCGAAGTCCTTCCTTCGCACGATCCTGATCCATGCCATAGCCTTTGATCACCCCTTTTTGAACCATAGCAAGGACATTTAGCGCAAGCTCATATCCACGACCATCAATCACGCCTTTTCCGGTTATCCCAATATTCTGTTGGTCTAGTGCAAAAATCATAGAAGTCCAGTATCCATGTCGATTGTAATCAAAAGGATTTAGCGAAGCCAATATAATTGCGCCCTCCCCCAAATGAATCGTCACATTTGATTTCAAATAGATAGAACCGGTTACATATCTTCCTACTGAAAAGACCAATCGACCACCTCCGTTTTCATGGATATAATCGATCCCTTTTTGAATGGAAGTAGTGTTCAAAGTTGTTCCATTTGATTCTATCCCGAAGAAAGAAGCAGGATAATCTTTAGCTTGCATGCCAAATGTTAGGAGCAATAAACTGATGGATAATATAATTTTTATTTTCATAAATTTCGATGTTTAATTTACCTTGACTTGGATGTTCATGGTACAAGATCTTACTAATATTCAAGTCCGATCAATAATCCGGTCAGACTGCATGAGTCTCCTGCAGCTTAGTAATTTTGCATTCACGTTAGAGGAAAACCTCCAAGCTCACCCCTCCCAGTCAAATGGATAAGCGAACAAATAAGTCCCCGAACCAAGCTCCAAAATCACAGCCTCTTCTCCTACTTGCTTAAAGCCAAGAATTCCATTGGCGGATCTAAGTGGTTTACCCTTTTCCAGCATCTCTTTTAACTTAGCATCCGGCAAACGTAAGGTCGCACATGTATTTGGAGGAATCTCAACTTCAATTTGCATTTGACCATTTTTAATTGCCCATCCCGAACGAATCAAACCTCGGATAGATTGATAAGATGCTTTGGCATAAGTCAATTCCTTAGTCGGTTGGGGTTGAATAAGAATATGCTTGTAAGCCGGTTGCTCAGGATCTAATTCAATTCCAGCCACGACCCGATACATCCAATCGCCGATGGCTCCGTAAGCATAATGATTGAAGGAATTCATCTTGACTAACTGAAAACTACTATCAGGTTTGATGCCATCCCAACGTTCCCAAATTGTAGTGGCTCCTCTAGTAATCGGATACAACCAAGAAGGATAAGTTTTTTGAAATAACAATTTGTAGGCAACGTCTATCTGGCCATGATCCGAAAGGACGTGGCACAAATGTGGTGTTCCCAAAAAGCCAGTAGATAGATGAAATTTACGTGCTTTAATATCAGCTACTAGATAGTCAACCGCTTTACTTTCTTGATCTTCCGTGAGTAAGTCAAAAGCTAAGGCTAATGTATATGCCGTTTGAGAATGTGGGCTCAGTCGGCCACTTGCAGTAACAAACTCTTGTTGAAATGCTTTATTGATTTGTGCTAAAAGCTTTTCGTAGTATTTTATGTCAGCTTCCTTCTTAAGGACTCTAGCAGATCGCAAAGTCAGTTGAGTTGAGTAAGAAAAAAAAGCGGTAGCCAAAAAATCGATGTCTGTGTGTCCCGGTTTTACATTCCAATCCGATGGATGAATAAAAAATAACCAGTCTCCAAAATGAAAACCTTTTTGCACCAGATAATTCCCATCGGAGGATTCTTCCAGATACTGCACCCATTTTTTCATGCTATCATACTGCCGTTTTAGGATACGCTCATCACCATATTTCAAGTACATCGTCCAAGGTACTATAGTCGCAGCATCTCCCCAACCGGTGGAACCATTTCGTTTCAAAATATCAGGAATAACCCAAGGAACTGATCCATTCTCCAATTGATCTGCTTTTAGATCTTGCAACCATTTGGTGTAAAAAGCAGCCGTGTTGTAATTAAAACAAGCCGTTCGAGCAAAAGCCTGTGCATCACCGGTCCAACCCATGCGTTCATCTCGTTGTGGACAATCCGTTGGGACATCTAAGAAATTTCCTTTTTGTCCCCATTCAATATTGCTTTGCAGTTGATTGATCATTGGATTGGAACATTCGAAAGATCCTGTTTTTTCTAATTCAGAATAAATGACTATTCCAGAAAATTGATCTAGTGTAATTGGTTCAGACATACCCTCAACTTTCAAATATCTAAATCCTTGAAAGGTGAAATGAGGTTCAAAAAATCGTTCCTGATCATCACTTAAAATGTATTGAACTTTTTGCTTGGCATGTCGAAGATTGGCGGTATAAAAGTTACCGTGCTTATCCAAAACTTCCGCATGGTGCAAAGTGATGGTATCTCCTTTTTGGCCTTTAACTTTCAGTTTTATCCAACCGACCATGTTTTGTCCCATGTCGATTAAAGTCTCACCTTTCGGAGAATGAATAATTGCCTTTGCATTCACCACTTCCATTTTTCGAACCGGTATTCCTTCTGTTCCTATCAGTTTACTTTTGGAATGCTTGACCTCTTTGCTCGATCCCCACGAACTATCGTCATAATTGGATTTAGACCAATCTTTTTTTTCTAATCGAGCATCGTAGACTTCTCCTTGGTAAATATTCGACATGCGAATAGCTCCCGTAGCCGCTTTCCAATTTGTATCAGATATTATGAGTTCCTTTTTTCCATTTTCAAATTCTACTTCCAACTGACACAGTAGTGCCGTCTTCGTTCCATAAGCCTTCCAGTTGAGTTTGCCGCGATACCAGCCATCCCCCAGTCGAACACCGATTGCATTCGCATTTTTTTGCAGCATTTTCGTAACATCAAAAGTTTGGTATTGCAAGCGCTTGTGGTAGCTGGTCCAACCCGGCGTAAATAATTCATCGCTAACACGCTCTCCATTAATAAAAGCTTCGTAAACGCCATGAGCCGTAATATACAGTCGAGCTTTAGCAATTTTACTATTTAATTTAAATGCTTTGCGCAACATGGGAGCAGGATTAAAATACCCTTCTTCTGGCACTATAGGAATGGGTTCAATCCATTGTGCTTTCCATTCTGTGGAATCCAATAATCCCATTTCCCAATTGGCGGTTTCACTCCAACTACTCTGCTCCGATTGCTTGTCCCATACCTTGAGTTTCCAATAATATTTTCCTCGCGATTGTAAGCCCTTTCCTTCAAAGGGAATAAGCGCCGTACGGTCACTCTCCTGCCGTCCACTATCCCAAATCAATTTGGTTCCTTTTTTCAGATTTTCCAAACTCGATGCCACCTGTATTTGGTAAGCCGTTTGTGTGATGGCTCGCGTTCCTTTAACAATCTCCAACTGCCAGCTCAGTCGGGGCGCTTTCGTTTCAATACCAGTTGGATTCACTTTATATTCGCAACGTAGGTCAATCGGTTTTACAATCTGAGAAAAACCATTGAAGACAAAGCATAGAAATAGTAAAGAGAAGAAGGGAGTGATTTTATCGATTTTCATATTTAGATGAACATATTTTATGTGCGATTCCCACAGCTAGATTGAAGTATATAAAAGTAGCTACTTTCTTATAATTGCTTACAATCAATCTCAACTTAGGAAGAATGTAGTAAAATTAATCATTTTAGGGGAAAAAGAGTGTAAGACTGTGTTTACATAGATCTCTTTTTAGGCTTCCATCAAGCCATCAAACTACCACAAACGCCAAGACTTATTATTACATAAACAACAGCCAGTATAAATAATACCTTTGCAGCTTTTCTATTATTTTTTCGTACTGCAAAACCAATAATAGCCAAAAGGATTGCTGGACCAAACATGACGCCAACAATTAGTGCGACTAATCCGTCTAAATTACCTACTTCTAATAATATCATAACTTGTTTTTTTACTCCTCTCTAAGTACTCTGAAACTACTTTATAAAGAGGAAAGTTATTTGTTGATTAAATTAGTGTTTTATATTTCAAATTTCATTTCTCAGTTCTTCCAACCTAGCTTTTTTATCATCTCGGTAAAACAAATTCATGGTTTCAAAAGGAATGATCTTATTGTCTTTATTGACAATATGCACGCATGATTTTTTAATAGCTCTAACGTCAAAATTATAAGCATCAATAAATTGCATGATAATCACTCTGAACAAATTATCATAAGCCAAGTCTGGCGCATCAATGTTTGGCAAACAACACATAATAGATTTTAGATTTTCTTCAGCCACTTCTACTGAATTCCCTGTACTAAAGAGTTCAATCATCTTATCTTGAAGCTGGTCATCTTGCTCGTAAATAATGGTATTTTTGCTATTATCTAGCAAATCGTTTGGATTAATGTATCGGGTTAGTGGAAAAATTTCCTCTCCTAATTTAAGGGCATAGCCCATTACTAAAGCATCTGGATTGCAAGGCACTGGCAATAAATCGTCTGGATTGAAAATGTCCGTTTGTTCTAATATTTTTCTACGTACTTCCGTCAAAGTCATGCGATCCGTTTCTGGATTAAAGTGCTCTAATCTTCCTGCAATCTGTGTCGGCTGCAGTGTCACTCCTCTCACACATTTTTGCTTTAAAGCATAGTCTATAATTTTTCCAATTTCATGATCGTTCAATCCTTTTTGAAGGGTGACCACCAAAGTGGTTGAGAGATTAAGTTTATTAAGATTTTCAATTGCTTGTTTACGTATGTTCGTTAAATCTGCACCACGTAATTCTTGAAGCACTGATTTTTCAAATGAATCAAATTGTAAGTAGATTTCAAAATCTGGTGCGTAGGTCTTTAGCCTTTCTGCGAAAGCAGCATCTTTAGCAATTTTAATACCATTCGTATTGAGCATTAAGTGCTTGATTGGCAAAGATTTAGCATAGTCCATGATTTCCCAAAACTGAGGATGGATGGTCGGCTCCCCTCCTGAAATCTGTACAACATCAGGTTCTTTTTCGTTTCTAACAATTGTATCCAACATGGCTTTTACCTCATCTAATGTACGATGCCGTCCGTAAGTTGGTGACGAGCAAGCATAACAAGTTGGGCAAGCCAAATTACAGCGATCCGTAACCTCAACCACCGTCAGACAACTATGCTGCTCATGGTCAGGACATAAACCACAATCGTAAGGACAACCATAATGCGTTTTGGTATTAAAAGTATGGGGTATTTCACTGGGCTTATTATAGTTCCGTATGTTTTTGTAATACTCGATATCGTCAGCAATGAGGACTTTACTATTCCCATGTTCGTTACAGCGTTTTAGCATATAAACATTGCCATCTTGAAAGACTATTTTAGCATCTACTCGTCGTAAACATTCCGGACATAAACTTAGCGTAAAATCGTAATAGGTATATTTTCTAACTGGCATGTTTTCGTTTTTTTTAAGTTGTTGTACAGGGAGCTTCGAAGTTCAAATCTGGAAGACCGATTTCTATTTTACATATTCCCTTTATTGTATTTTCATCAATCCGTGACAAATAAAATTGTCAATAGCTAAGAATTTAAAAAAGGTGTATAAAAAGTCAGCATTTTCTATGCTTTTCTACCTAACATTAGCCTCCAACCAAGTACAAATTCAACTATAGTCCTTCTATAGTACAGCCAACAAATTACACATAAAAGTTGAATGCTACTCAAGCCGAAAATATAAAACACATTTGGCTTTAAGAATTCGATGAAAAACCGAAATGCGAAATAAATCAACATGAATATTTTAAACAAGTCGCCATTTTTTAAAAGGACCTTCTTTTTTATATAATTTAGCATAAAGAATAACAATATTAAAAATACCAACTCATACAATGATGTAGGATGCCTAAGTAAATCATCCCCTAGATTCATTCCAAATATTGATGTCGTTTCGCGACCATAAGTAAACTCCTTAATCCCTGACAAAAAGCAAGCTATCCTTCCAATAAAAATGCCCAAAACTATGGGTAAAACAAACAAATCTCCAGAAGATTGTTTTTCACCGATTATTTTTTTCGCCAATTCTACACCAAGCAAACCACCGAATAGTCCACCCATTATAGTTTTGGTATTTAATAATTGAACAAGGTTTTGTAGCGAAATTTCTATCAGAGGGTTTTCTAAAAATCCAAGCAGTCGAGAACCAATTAAAGCACCTAAAGCAGCACCAAGAATGATGGAGAGTCGGTTATTCGAATTGATCGTATCTCTACTTTTTCCTCTTAAAAAAACATAATACCTAAAGGCTACAAAAAATGCTACATACTCTAGTACGAGATGGATGTTTATATTGTAACCGAAAAGTATGGGCTCGAATGGAATGGTCAAGATTTAATTATTTTAATCGAAAGATACCTATTTCCTCTAGCAGGCCATTCATTTTTCTATATCTTTATCGCTTTAATTCTGAACATTACTTACTATCCATTCTTTAATTGACAACATATATAAAACACATGAAATCCCTAATACTAGTCTCTTTCTCAATCCTTATCTGCCAATTCGGGCTATCACAAAACTCAGTACTTACATTTGACGGCATAAATGACCACGTAGACTTAGGAGTTGAGGTAGGTAATAATGTAAGAACCATTGAACTTTGGTTCAAACTTGAAAATGAAATTACTCCTCAACTCGGAGATTTCTCTACCCTAGTTGCACGGGAAATAAGTGGCACAAGTGGAAATACGAATGAATTTACTTTCTCATTTCAACCATACTTTGTCTCCAATCCCGGCAAACTTAGATTTGATGTTGATGGTACTGCCCCATATAAAAGTGTTTTCTCAGATAACGATACCTGGATGGTAGATCAATGGTATCACGTTGCTGCAGTAATCCATCCGGATGATGGGATGGCACTTTTTGTAGATGGAATCAAACAAGCAAGCACGCATCCTCATTCTGCAGCGACTACAAACTCTATTGACATAACGACGATAGGTTGTTGGGGCAAGAGCTATATTCGTTATTTTAAAGGAGAAATAGATGATCTACGTTTCTCCTCTGAAGCTCTATATGATTCAGACTTTAGTCTTACATGCCCAGATCTAAAGGCAACTTCCTCAAGTCTTGGTTTGTGGAACTTTAATGAAGATGCTGGAATTATAGCTGTTGATTCAAGTGGAAATTCCTATGACGGAGAGATAGATGGTGCATCCAGAGAGGCTGACATTGTATGTGTACTCCCACTGGAATTATCCTTTAGCGTTTTACCTGACATGCTCCCTTGCTTTGGAGATGAAACCGCTTCTATATTGGTAGAGATAAGTGGTGGATACCCAGCCTTTACTTACACTTGGGACAACGTAGTAGCCGTCGGCAGTAATCCAATCAACTTATCTGCTGGAACATACTGTGTGACCGTTACCGATGCGAACGGAGCAAGCATCACAAGTTGTACAGACATCCTTGAACCAGCTTCCGCTTTAGACCTTAATATGACTGAAATTCCCGCGAACCCTAGCAACATGGAAGGAACAGCAACCGCAACTGTCACAGGAGGTACCATGCCTTACAGCTATTCCTGGGATACGGATCCAATTCAAACTACAGAAACCGCGATAGGCTTAGCTTCTGATATTTATAATGTTACTGTAACTGATGCAAATGGCTGCGAAGTGATCGAATCAATTTATGTGGGATTGATGGATGGTGTAAATGACTTTACAGAAATAAGTCATTTACTTTTGTTTCCTAATCCTACACAAGGAAAATTGTTTTTAGAACTAGACTTTGAGCAAGCAGTTAATATTTCCATTAAATTGTTCAACAGACTTGGACAGGAACTTAGTAATCAAACACATGCTAAATCTACTGAAATTCGAGAAACAATTGACTTAACTAATTTATCTCCTGGAATGTATTTCTTGTCTATTTCTTCTGGAGATAAGCAGTTGAGTCGTAAGGTAATTTTGAATTAAGAACTTGAATATATGCAACTTAGTGAGCAGGAGAATAAATGTCCGACAACAAAATGTAGGTTTTTGTTAGTGGCAAAAACCTCCGTCCTGTTCGACTTTTAGCGAAGCGTTTAACTTTGATTCTCATTAAAATTCTATCTCCTTAACATCACGTATACATTCACCATCTACGTAGGTAAAAATGAAAAAAGAACTACCAAAAATAAGTTTTGACAACCAAGACAATCCCAAATCTTACTTTGATATTGTCAAAATTGAAGATCTTTTACAAAGAGATTTAGACCATGATATTGAAAAGAATCACCTTGTAAAATTCTATATTATTTTCTTTATCTATGAAGGAAAAGGCTATCATACTATTGATTTTACCGACTATAAGTATAAAAAAGGAACAATACTATTGGTCAGAAAAGATCAAATTCACAAGTTTTTCAGAAGTCCCGATGTAAAAGGGTATTTATTGATTTTTACTGAGGAATTTATCATCAGTCATTTGAACAGAATGGAGGCATTGAAATCTATGCAACTGTTCAACGACTCATTAAGTTTTCCAAAAATTGAGTTGAATGACAAGGAGTCCTTTTCCGATTTCACTATTTTGTTAAAACATTTGGAATTGGAATATAATATCAAAGACAACTTTTCTATTGGTATAACAAGAAGTGTCTTACATATTGTGATTACAAAATTATTCCGCATTAAAGCTAAAAAGGGAGACTTTGTAGACAAGAAAAAGTATATGTCTCAATTCTTAGATTTTCAAAAGCTAGTAGAAGAGGACTGTTTTAAAACTAAAAAAGTCCAGTATTATGCTCAAAAATTAGGTATTTCTTCCAAAACGCTAAATAACATTGTAAAAAATGTCGCCAATGATTCCACTAAAGCTTTCATTGACGAAAGAACGATCATGCAGATAAAAAGAATGCTCATCAGTACGGACCATTCCATAAAAGAAATCGCTTTTATTGCAGGCTTCAGCGACCCGACTAATTTTTATAAATATTTTAAGAAGTTTACTGGTAGCTCACCAGAAGTATTTCGCCAAGCACATTAGTCAATATTTCCCATTTTGACAGTCCTTGGAAACATTCTCACCATTATTGATATCCTCTTCCCCTTTACCTTTGCGTCATTGTTTAACCAAATATATTTTCAATGACATTTTCAAAAATAAATTTTTTGTTTTTAGGACTTTTATTATCATTCGCTACTTTCACTTCATGTGGTGACGATGATGATAATCCAGTTATTCCGATCACCTTAGGCTCAAATGTTACCGTAACTAATACTTTTCAATCAACTGCCTTTACTAGTGGAGCTGAATTAGCAATCGAAGACTTATTCCAAGTACCTGCAGGCTCATTAGCTGCATCAACTACTGTTTCTGCTGCTGTTGAATTTCCAGCCTACCTATTAAACTTATACGATATTAATATTGATGAAAATAATATTTCATTCGAAGTAGTAGCTCAAGCTGACGACCCGAACTACGGGACTTTATTTAGAGTATTGGAAGCAGATACTTATGACAGATATTACTTGACTTTTGATGATGCTCAAGATGTAACTGGATTCACATCAAGTAATTCTTCTGTAAACCTTAGAATTGATTCTGACAAAGTTTTAGTGATTGAAATTGGAGAAGATTATGATTTCAAACCTGGTCAAAGTTTTACAATAACTTTAAATTAAAAAAATACAAATCAATTTAATTCCTCCTACTGGTAATGCCATTGTGCATTACCAGTAGTGCTGATTATTCTAAAATGTTTGAACACCTGATTAAATATCGAGGTGTCTCATAGACAAACCTTTGAAAGCAAAGGAATCAGATTTGTGAAAAAAAACTGATGATTATCAAAAATGACAAATACAATGACAAAATATTTCAAACTCTTAGTCATCCTTTGCCTTGCTTTAAGTAGCATAGGCTTATACGCTCAACAATCAATAACAGTAGCCTTTGATCCTTTAACTACCGTAGCCCTTGGTGGTTACGAAGTGGAAGCGGGGTTTAACGCTAATAAAAACCGAATTACAGCATCCTATCTAAGTGGGGATTTATCTCCATGGTTTGGTCAGGCAGAAGACTTCAAAAGTACATCTCATAGTGTTTTTGAAATCGCTTACAGTCGTTTTCTAAACGAAGAAAAGAAAGGATTTAGCTACGGCTTGGCTTATGCTTATTATACCGATTTTACAATTGAAGACACATCAGGTCAATCTCTTGAAAAGAATCCCTCAAAAATTTCTTTAAAATTGGCCTATGCTTGGTTTCCATTCAAATCAATTCCTTTGTATTTAGAACCAAGTATGACATTTGGTTTTTTCCTCGATGATGAAGATTTAAATTTCAATTCAGGTGAAGTTTTTGACAAAAAATCATTTATCGGAAACGGACCTTTATTTAATGTGGGTTATAAATTCAACTTTTAAGATTCGCTAAGCTTTAGAATTTTTAATAACGAAAAAATAAAACGATCATGCCAAATAATTCAATTACAACACCGAAGTGGATTACCATATATCTCTGGATTACTTTCATTATTACTTTAGGAGCAAGCCTTGCTGCCTATTTCAAACCAGATGCCTTGTTGGCTACCTGGGAAGCACTTACTGCAACTGGAGCACTTTCGCTTGCAGGCCCCTTAGGTTTATTTGTTTCGAGGAATTTTGCTACTGCAATCGTAACTGCTTTTGCCCTTATCAAGAATAATGCATCAATGATAAAAATCGTTTTATTATTGAGAATAGTAAGTGACGGATTGGATTGTGTGAATAATATTATTGCTGGAAACATGCCCGTTGCCATTATGGGTGGACTTATGTGCTTGATAGAAATATTTGCGTTCACGAAAATCAAATCAGAATTAGCTTAAATACTCTGTAACATTAATTAGTTAGTTAAGAAATTATATTCTGCAAACAGGCCTGAACTTTCTTTACGAAAATTCAGGCCTGTGTTTAGAGAAGTGAGTTCTGGTATAAAATTAGTTTTTAAGCCATTCTTCTGACCAGCTATGACCATCTTTTTCATAAGTCATAATATACAAACCGCTTGATAGGGCTTTTACTGAAATTTGAGAATTATTAGCGTCTGGAGTAAAGTCCATCACTTTTTGTCCCAATAAATTATGCAAATAGATTTTATCCAACATTAGCTCACTGGTAACAAATAAAACATCACTAGCAGGATTAGGATATAATTGAACTTGCTCTTCAAAATTTATTTCATCAGCCGATACAGGTGGTACATAATCTTCGATGTCTGCAGCATATCTAGGCAATATTTGATAGCCAGAATTAAACGGAGAATTAGAGTCGAATTGAGAACCGATTGCTGTAATGTTAAAAGGTTGATTCGGGATGGATTGTGAAAAAAGATCTACATCGTTATCAATTCTTATTTGGTAAGTATTGGTACCATCAGTCGCATTTACATTAAAGCCACTACCAGATGGGGACCACTGCCCTGGGCTTGGGAATGTTAGATTGAATATTTTTATCAACTTTGATTCTGCAGCTTCATTCACTGGACCTGTTATTGTTTCAGGATCATGAAGAGTATTGCCCGTTGAAATTAAATAGACACTGTCCAGAAACATTTGAGCCAAACCATTGAAATGGCTAATTTGACCCTGACATGCTAATTCATCTCCTTCATTAACGGTATAGCCCCAATTGCCGTTTCCAACCAAAGTACTAATACCATCATTAGGATTAGTGTTATCAATCAAAGTAAATTGAAGCCCGTTTGGTCTCAAGTTTACACCATACACAATTCCGCGTATTTCACAGTCCACATTAATTGAATCTGGCTCACCACTAGAGTCCAGTGAAGTTACGTCTCCTATTTCGTACAATGGATATGTTTGAGCTTCTAAATTGTTAAGACAAAAGCAAGTCAACAATATGATAAGTAATCTTAATTTCATTTTCTGTTTAAATTTAAAGTTTTTAGATAAAGTATTTTAATTGAAATAACACACAATTTAGCTGATGACTCATAATGCCTTTTAGCTAAGCACATTCATTGCTCCACAAATATAAACAAATAGTATTTATGAAATTCACACATATTCTGAACTTCTGAGAAAAATATCGGTATCCCGTCAGATTTCCGTCTAATTAAGGGTTAATCGCTCTTACTTTAGTCCATAATATGGATTTTATCATTAGAATACCTTACGGATAAAGAAGACTTTCAACACATCACTAAATAAATACATGAAAAATAAAACGGCTTGGCGAGATAGATAATTTATTTTACAAACGCTCCCCTTTTGCAGAGATTCCATTCTCTACTACCACACACACAAAACTATCTCCAGAAATATTAACAACAGTTCTACACATATCCAAAGGTCGATCAACCGCAAGGATCATCGTCAATGCCAATGGCAATTTGTCAGAAGGAAAACCAATTGATTCCAGCACCATCACCAACATAATAACACCGGCACTTGGCACTGCAGCTGCGCCGATAGAGGCCATTGTTGCCGTTACCACAATTGTCAATTGATCCGTAATACTTAAATCAAATCCAATTACTTGACAGACAAATACAGCGGCAATACTTTGCATTAAACTTGTAGCGTCCATGTTGACAGTAGCACCTATGGGACAAACAAAACTGACCACTTCATCTTCAACCCCTAAGTTATCTATCGCACATTCCATAGTCATAGGCAAGGTAGCCATGCTGGAACTTGTTGTTAGAGCCACTAACTGCGCTGGTAATACCCCTTTTGCAAATTTCATAATGGGCATTCCTGTCAAAGCTCGAGCCATGATTGGATATAAACAAAGTAATATGAACATGCCGAATAAGAGCACCATCGAATAATTGAGTAAAGCACTAAAGATTGCAGGGTCTTTTATTTCTACGATAAGCGTTGACATAAGTGCAAAAACAGCGTAAGGAGAAAAAGCGATAATAACGTCGACCACTTTGAGCATTACTTTGTTGAGCGATTCTATTAAACGAACCACCGGCTTTTGGTCATCACTTGGTATCATTAATAAGCAGACACTAAATAACACCGTAAAAAAGATAACTTGCAATAATTGACCATTATCACTTAATGCTGAAAAAACATTGTCGGGCACCATCCTCACAAAAAAATCCAGAGGACCTGCACCCTTCGTTTTTTTTGAATCTAGGTCTATGGTGTCAGTAGCTAATCGTTGCAAAGCTTCAATGTCAAGACCAGAACCCGGCTTAAAGACATTCACTAAAAACAAACCGAGGATGACTGCAAAAACAGTAGTCAATAAATACCAAGCAATTGTTCTGCCTCCTAAAGCAGATAGCTTTTTGATGTCTTTTAATTCAACAATGCCTTTTGCCAAAGAAACAAAGACCAAGGGCACGGCGATGAGTTTCAATATTTTTATAAAAATAGTACCAAAGGGTTTGATAAAGTCCTGTACTAGGCTTACCCCAAGATCGGAAAGGCTTGCAAGATATCCGATTACCAATCCTAATATGATTCCTATGAGAATCTTCCAGTGCATGGACATATTAATTTCTTTTTTGTTTGTTTAAAGGTAGTATTTAAAATTGGTTAAATAGATTTGATTTTTGACAGCTGATTGGACATTTATACTTTCGTAGAAAGGCAGGCATTTGAATGCAATTATTAAATTTCCGTAAAGATCTATTCTGATTATACAAATCTAAATAATATCTAGTCCAAATTCAGAAAGCTTGCAAAAATGTAAGTATCTTGTAAAAGATGAAAAAGGAAATTCCAAAAATATTCTTCAGTAGACATAAAAGCCTTGATGTGGAGGTGATGACTTTTGGCCAGATGTCAGAAAAGTTAAACCAATTAAAGAATCACAATCCATTTGTCGCACACAGAATAGAGTTCTATCTAATTTTGATTGTAAGCCAAAAATCTTATTCCCATTTTGTCGATTTCAAATCCTATGAGTTAATAGAAGGAAGTGCGATTTTCGTTGATAAAAGTCAAGTACATCATTTCACTAAGCAACTACAGGTTGCCGATGGTTTCTGTATTATTTTCAGCAGTCTATTTATGGAAAAACACTATTTTCTATCTGACAACCTTAAATTGAACAGACTATTCAATTATCATATTGAAACACCCATAATTCATCAAAGTGAAATGGGGCAAGACCATTTTATTGATATCGCCAATAAATTATATGATGAATATATCTTCCCCAATGAATTTGCTAAATCCGAGATGTTACGAACACTTCTTCACATCCTATTACTCAAGGCCGAACGAGCAAAAGAAGGTCAAGCTACAAGTGGCGCTAAAATACATTGGTTAGAAATATTTAGCTCCTTTAAGAATTCACTTGAACAAGAATACGTAAACACCCGGAATTCAAAAATTTATGCTGCTAAATTGTTTGTCTCCTACAAATTCCTAAATGATGTAGTTAAGAAATTAACTGGCAAAACAGTGAAAGCATTTATTGATGATTTCGTAGCAATAGAAATCAAACGCTACTTAGTGTCTACCTCATTATCCGTGAAAGAAATAAGCTACAAAACTGGATTCGAAGAACCAGCCAATATGATTAAATTCTTCAAAAAAAATACGAACACTACTCCACTCAAGTTTAGACAACAACAATAACTACTCGTTACACTTTTACCATTTTTTTCATCATTTTGATAACTATAGCGCTACTCCACTCAAATTTAGACAACAACTTTAACTAGTGGTTACACTATTACCATTTTTGTCATCATTTTGATAACGATATAACTATAGAGTAACTATAGTTTTACATCATTAATTATCAAAAATTTCAATAAAAATGATGAAGTATTTTAAGCTAGACTTTAACATCGTATTTCTTTTTACTACGCTACCACCTTTCTCTTCTTTTCGTAGCAATGGTTATAGTATCAACACCTAACATTGCGATGGCAGTTGTAATGGCTTATTCTCAACGAAGTCGGCATTAATCGGCTTAGCCTTCTTAATGAGATTCGTAACAGTTTTTTTTTGACATGTTCGGAATCCTGGCTTTGTGAGTTTGCATTCTGCAGCCATACATGCAGCGTACCTATTACTTTTTATCACACCAAAAATTTTGGTGATTAAAAAAATGAATTCATTACTGAAATAGCAATAATCATTATAATATTTCCCTTAACTAAAATTAATTAAAATGAAATATACCCTCCTATTCGTTTGTACAATCTTAATGTTAGGTAGCTGTACTCCTAGCAAAAAAAATGTTGAACCATCTCAGAATTTAAACGCTATGAAAGACCTCAAAATAATGGAAGTTACCAGCTTCAATATTAATTCAAATGTAAACCCAATGGAATTTAATAAAAGGGACTTACAAATACAAAATGATTTTACAAGTAAGCAAGCTGGATTCATTAAACGCCAAAGCGGCCTTAATGAAAAAGGACAATACGTTGTCCTTGTCTTTTGGCAAAAAATGTCAGATGCAAAAGCTTCTATGAACAAATTCATGAGCGACCCTTCCGTTAGCGATTATGCGAAAATGATTGATGGCCCTTCTATGAAAATGGCTAGATACACAATGGATAAGCCATTTGATGCCAACGAAAGTGAGTTTGTAGAAATCATGTCTTTTGACTTAGTTTCTGGAGCGGACATGACACAATTTAATTTAATTAACAAAAAGGTAGAGACTGACTTTACCAGTAAAAGAGATGGCTTCTTACAACGATTAACAGGTGTAAGTGAAGAAGGCAAACAAGTGGTAGCCGTTTACTGGACAAATAAAACAACTTCAGATGCTTCGTTAAAGCCTTTTATGGCCAATTCAATAGCAAAAGACTTTATGGCTATGATGGATCAATCTAGCCTTCAAATGGGTCGTTATCAAACACTTACTTCATTAAAAAATAATACAATGGAATTATCTAAAAAAGATCAAGTTGTCGCTTTATTGAACACTTTCAATACTGGTGACCAAACACCAATTTCTTACATCAATCCAAACAAATACATACAGCACAATTTAAGCGTGGCTGATGGCTTAGCAGGTTTTGGAGCAGTCATGCAACATGCCCCTCCTGGAGGTTTTAAAGCAAACGTGATTCGTGCCTTTGAAGATGGCGACTATGTGTTCACTCATACTGAGTATGACTTTTTTGGCCCCAAAGCAGGTTTCGATGTATTTCGTTTTGAAGATGGAAAGATAGTAGAACATTGGGATAATTTATTGGAAGTTCAAAAACCTAATCCTAGTGGTAGAACCCAATTTGATGGGGCTACTGAAGTCACAGATTTAGATAAAACAGAAGCCAACAAAAAAGTAGCTAAGGATTTTATAGAAAAAGTTTTACTAAATCATGAAATGGACAAAGTAGCAACTTACATTAATCCTAGCAACTACATCCAACACAATCCTAGCGTTGCGGATGGTTTGGAAGGCTTTGGTGCTGCAATGAAGTACTTTGCTGAAAAAGGATTGGTAATGGAATACACTAAACTTCACAAGGTATTAGGTCAAGGCAACTTTGTACTAACCATGAGCGAAGGTAAATTTGGAAAAGGCGAGCACACCGCTTTTTATGATTTATTTAGAATGGAAAATGGACAAATCGTAGAGCACTGGGATGTAATTGCTCCGATTCCAGCAGAATCAGAATGGAAAAATGAGAATGGTAAGTTTTAATATTTTTCGAATATTTTGATATTACTGGAAACGAGATTAGTCACCAGTCAATAGAATTAAATAAAGGTACAAACCAGTTCACTTTTGATGGTAGCCATTTGAATCATGGTTTTTACAGCTACCGATTGAGCAATCACCAAGGTTTTATTAGCGGTAAAATGATTGTGGTGAAATGATAGTTAAGACATGTTGATTTAGATGTAGAAGGGGGTAAATGATTTATGTTTACCCCTTCCTCTAAACCCAAAGTTCACTATATTAATATTGCGAATACTAAAAGATGTTGGAGAAAAGTCATAAAGAATGATCTTATCTTATGCGATGAGACTTATTCGATGAGACTTATTATTTTATTGTTCCTTTTTATCAATACCGGTTTTAGTCCCCCCTCTCTAAGCTACACGATTTACAAGCTTCAATACCAGCATCTACCTCAGCAAGCATGTGACTTGGGGATGCGGCCTAAATAACTGTCCCTTCACAACAGACTTTAGCAAATGCTGTAAGGAACTTGCATCCTCTGGAATAAATTTACTACCTTTCGATTTTTGTACCCATATTGGACATCTACAAAACGACAAGGGCTATAACTAGCACAGTCGCTTGTCAGCAAATGTTTAAAATCAAGCAGGCCACCAACTAGCACATATAGCTAAAAAATAGCTTCCACAAATAAGAGAAAAAATGAACGCAAAGATAATCTGCCAAAACATCACTAAGGAAAAAATAAACGAAGCCTTTACACTTGGAGCATATAAAATAGGTGATTTTGATGTTCATGCCATCAAATATAAAATGTACGGAAAAGGCGAAAATATAATGATTGAATTTGAAGAGCCATTTGATTTTTGTCATTTAGCTTTTGTCATCATTGACCTTCTTGAAGTTTCAAGGAATATCCAAAGAGATGTCCAAGGTTTCGTAAGTACTTCGAAAGCAAATAAGGTGACTGAATACTTTAATGGAGAGAGAGTTTGTTTTTACTTATCAGAAAAGTTGAAACAAGGCTTGAAGAAAAATGAGGATAATTATCTTGACATCGTTAATCTCACCACTGAGTCGAATAAAAACTTCACTTTTGATATTGACAATCTATTTTCATACATCTCAGAGAATAGAATGAAATTTGAAGAACCGGATTTAAAATCACTTGACTACGAGTTAATTGAAGAAGGAGAATATCTTTATGAAAAAGGAGATTTTGAAAATGAATATTTAAAAGGTTTGAAAAAATAAAATAACCCGAGACTGACCGTGCTAGATTGCTGGTAGAAAAGGATCAAGATACACTCTTCGTATCTTGATCCTTTTCCTATTTCTAGAATTTGTAACCGATACCAATATGACCTAACAAACTCAAATGGTTTAAATAGCCAATTCCCCAATCTCCTTCATCTGGTCCAACTTCGCCTTTTTCATTTCCTTGGGAAGTTACTGAATGATAAGTATATAGAAAGGAAGGCGAGCCTCCTATTCCAGTTGTCACTTCCCAGCTTAAAGACTTAAATAGCTTGCCCTTCATTCCGAAAAGAGCACCGATTGATAATTTATGTTCTCGCCTTGACAGTAAAACATTATTGTTATTAGCATAGTCCAGCGCGCTTGGTGACCAAGTTTCCCTATCGGAGGAAATTGTGGCGAACTGCCGGTACCGAAGGTAAGCGCCAAGGAAAGCCCTACTCTTAAGGAATCCATCATTGATATACCGCTTAAATTTACTGTTTATAAAAATGTCTTTTTCTTTTAGACCCACATTGAAATTAGAACTAAAATAGCTGCCTCCTTCCCTTGAATTGAAAGAGCCTCCAATTTCAAAACCTGTTTTCTCATTGATGTCGAATTCCAAAGCTAAGCCAAATTGATCAAGCAAACCAGTATAAAACTTAAGCTCCAATTGACTGTGTGCGATGTAGCAATTTAAGACTGCAAAAATAGCTACTAAAAAAATTGATTTATTCATGATGATTAAATTTAATACATTGCAACATAAAATTAATTAGCTTACAGTGTATTTAAGTGGTTTGAAAATATCATTTACTTATCATCTCCAATGTAGGCTCTTATCAAAAATTAAAGACTACCGGTATGTTTCAATCACTTACTATTTAGATTAATCCGACGGCGGAAAGCTTACAGATATGTATCAGATTCATGTCTAACCAGACGGTAACACGCTAGCTTTCAATCATTTGAATGTTACATTGCAATAGTGTCAGCCCAATTTAGCAATCAGACAAAAGCTACCAGAAACAAGAAACGAATAGTAGCTATTAGATATTGAAGAAAAAAGATAGAAACAAATCCAATATTAACTACCGCCGGTAAACAACCAACTCGACCACATCATTATTATTAGCCACTATGAATCCAGCTCTTCTTTCTGAACCAACATAGATGAAGGCCATCCCCTTCAAATCTCTATGCAAAAACAAACCGCTGTCCTCTATTTGCAGACTAGCAGTAAAGCTTCCATCTCCTTTACCTTTTAAAAACAGACCTTTTCCGCCATCATACATCGGTGTTTCTACTTCCGTTTCTTTTAAATTTCCAGCGACGATTAAATCCTTTATACCGTCTTTATCGAAGTCTTGAGCAACAATACCGTTGATTGGCGCCAATTGTGCTTCCTTAGGTAAATTACTCATTTCAAATTCTCCATTTCCCTTATTCTCAAGGTAAACACTTGAGAAATTATTGGCTTCATAATGAACCGAACTAGACAGTTGCTCTTCCTCATAGATGTCCTCTAAACTTGCAGTTGCAAAACCTTCGTAAGTTGGAAATTTCTCTGTAATAAAAGGCATTTGAACACTAGAGCATTCTTTTCCTCTAACAGGCACTTTACGTCCTTTATAAATCTTACTCAAGACAATATCTAATTGCCCATTATCGTCAAAGTCATTTGCATAGATGTGCAAGGGCTTCTCTTTTGTAGGATGGAATTTATTATTCAAACCAATATTTCCAACTACAAAATCATCATCCCCATCTCCATCCATATCAGACTTTAGCAAACTAAACCACCATCCTGTCGTATTTTGTAAGCCCAATGACTTGCTCTTATTTTCAAAACTAGATCCTGTATTTTTAAACAAAGTAATAGGCATCCACTCTCCTACCATAAGCAAATCCATGTTTCCATCCCCATCAGTATCCGTCCATTCTGCAGCGGTTACCATACCTACCTTTTCTAATGCTGGAGCTAATGTCTTCGTTCTATTCGTAAAAGTCCCTTGCTCGTTCACAAGTAGATAAGAATTGGGAGCAATCGGATATTTACCGGGAGTGGTTCGTCCACCAACAAAAATATCTAGGTCGCCATCTTTGTCCCAATCCATTTCTGCAATAGCCATGGTGCTTGAGTTAATTCTTGGTAATCGATCTTTTTTATAGGTAAAATTTCCTTTACCGTCATTTAGGTATAATCGATCCTGAAGTAGTGCCTCCTCCCCTTCTAAGTCACCGCCGCCACCACTAGCAACATATAAATCTAAATCTTTGTCTCCATCAATATCTATAAACTTTGCCCCCGTATCTTCATATCGAGCACTGTTTTTAAAAGCAGCTGTCGCTTGCTCATAGAATTGTCCACTTCCATTTTGAATATACAAAACACCATGTTGATCTTTGGCACCACCAATATAAAAATCTTCCAGATTGTCTCCGTTTATGTCACCAACTGCGATCGCTGGTCCGAGCCTAGATTGGCTATGAGGGAGTAAGATTTCTTTTTTGAAATCGTTGAAACTATTTTCTTGATGTTTAAATTGAGGATGTAAATAGCGGGAGCTTATATCCGCAAATATTGGTATAACTTTTCCTTTCTTAGTTGCGGTCACTGTAGCCTTTTGCTTATCAATGATATGCAATTGATTGATACTAGGATTTAGAATAAGCGTTTCTTTTCCATCAGTCCACGAAATCACTACCTTCTCAATTTCACTTTGCTCACCCAATCCAAAATGTGCAATGGCTTCCACAGAAGATTGGTAACCACGGCTAAGTGCATAGTCAACAGACTGCATTTGATCACCGTAATATATGGTTACTTTTGAGTACAAAACAGAATTATTAGTTAGTCCATCTTTCAATTTGAATTGAATATAATGCCCCTCATTTCTTTCTCTACTATTATTTCGATATACAAAAGCAGCTTGATCAAAGTTATTAATGACAAGGTCCAAATCCCCATCTTGATCTAGGTCAGCATAAGCTGCACCATTAGAAAAAGAAGGTGTTCCAAATCCCCATTCTTCTGTTTTCTCTTCAAACTTCAAACCATTCGTGTTTTTAAAAATGGGGTTTGGTATAGGTGTACTTGCTGCTTTTTGTAAGTGTTCAAAGTAATCGTTTGCACTGTAGCTTTCCTCTTTTGTCTTACGTAATTCATCTAAGCTATTTAACCAATCGTTATTCTTTGTTTCCTTTTTAAAACCATTCGTAATCATCAAATCTTTAAAACCATCATTGTCAAAATCAGCTAATAATGGCGCCCAACTCCAATCCGTTTGTGAGACGCCAGCAAATAAACCAATATCACTCATTATGCCAAAACCATTGTTGACACACAAACTATTCATCATATACTGCGGAGTAAAACGCTTCGTCCCTGCCAAGTACTTAAAAGTAGCCACATCCATAGAAGCCATCAATACTTTATTTCGTACATGGTCAGCAGGAGTCATATCGAGCACCGCCAAATCCGTTAGACCATCATTATTAAAATCCGAGGCATCGCATCCCATTGCATAGTAGGAAGTATGGCTTAATTTGGTGTCAATTTTATCTGTAAAGGTTCCATCTCCATTGTTTAAAAACATAAAATCTGGGATGAAATAATCATTGGTAATATAGACATCCAAAAAACCATTTTGATCAAAATCATTCACGGCAATTCCCAAACCAAATCCAATTTTTTGGATCCCTGCTTCTTTAGAAATATCTGTAAATTTTCCATTGCCATTGTTTCGATACAAGGTACTACATTCCCTATTATAATCGACCGGATTAAGGGCTGCCGAAAGATCAAACCATTCCTCTGCGCCTATTCCTCTTCTTCTCAAACCATGATTCATTACCCATAAATCCAGGTCTCCATCCATGTCCATATCGAAAAAACTAGCCTGTATCGATCGAGAATTATCTCCAATTCCATACGCTGCTGCTTGCTCCGTAAAACTATTGTTTTTATTATTGATGTATAATTCATTCTGCATAGTGCTCGCATCGCTAGATGGCCCAGAATTACAAACGTAAATATCTAACCAGCCGTCTTTATTGACATCAACCATAGTCACTCCTGTACCCCATCTTCCACTTTGAATCCCCGCCTCCTTTGATATATCTTCAAATTTAAAATCGCCCTTATTGATATAAAGATGGCTGGGAACATCATTCCCTGTAAAGAAAATATCTGGAAGCCCATCATTATTCACATCACCAATAGCAACACCTGAGCCCGTATAAAAATATTCGTGCGTAGCGAAACCTCTACTTACTGATTCTTGCACAAAATTCTCAAAACTTATTCCTGTCTGACTAGCGGGTAAGAGCGCAAACTGCTTAGCGAGATCACCTAGCGTTTTATCATCAGTATCTGACTTGCAATCTGATAAACCACCAATCGATAGTATGCTTAAAAAAATACCTACCAATAATCTTAGTGCGCTTTGGTTTTTATTAGAAGCTATACCATTCCCTCCTATTGCATTTTTCTTGTTCTTAGACATATTTGTATTATTCGAATTAGATAAAACCTATAAGTAATGTACAGAATTAAATTTACTACCTCATCTTTAGATTTATTAAAGGTAAAAACTATTCTTAGGAATTGGGTATAAAAAAATTCAATATTTTCGTAGTAAACGCATTGATTTTAGCGACTCTATCAAAACCTATCTTTTCTTGTTGGCTAAAACCTAGTCAGATGGCTAAGTAGAAAAAAATCCCTATTTATTTCATCACGATTGCCGCAATGTCTATCTTTAAGAGTAATTGTATATTAGATAAACATTCAGGATACAGGCCTTTACTTAAGATTGACTTATGTAAAGCAGCATTTTAATAAGTAAAAAATGAATAGAATTACCTTATTGCTTTTTACACTATTAATGAGTTGCAATACTCATAACCATTCAATAAGTGAGCTACAATTCAATTCTGAACTAGGATTAATTAGCACTGAACATGCTATAAAAGACCTTCATTATTTATTTCAAAAATTAGAAGTTGTTCATTACAATCCCTACTTACATATTTCGAAAGAAAAGTTATCCGAACACATCAATTTAATAAACAGTAATTGGCAACAAAGAGATTCTTTAATGAGGGCAGATTTCATTATTCAAACAATGAAATTATTATCTAAAATAGAGGATGCTCATACAGCCTTGGTTTGGTATTCGACTGAAGTACTAAACAAAAGAGATGATATGTCTTTTTTTCCACTCCAAATGAAAATTAATGCTAAAAATGCAGTCTACATCACTGATGCTTTTCACTCCCAATACAAAGGTGAAGAAGTACGATCCATTAATGGCCTAAATGCAAATTCACTTTACACTGAAGCCTTAGAATGCCTCTCAAGTAATTTTGAACATAAAAACGAACTTACATCAAGTCTTTTCTTTCCAGTATTCTTATACTTAAAAGGGATATCTGCTCCATATTCTATTGACTTAGAGTCAAATCAAAAAATCCAAATTGACAGTACTGAATCGGCTACATTTTTAGACTTATATAAAAGAATACAAACAAGTCAATTGAATTATGAATTTACGCTATTGGAAGCAGAAAAAATAGCCTTGATCAGCTACAACAGTTGTACAGACTACGAAGCTTTTAAACTATTCCTGGAGACCACTTTTCAGGAAATAGCAAAACATAAAATATCCGATTTGATTATTGACATTAGAAATAATTCTGGAGGAAATTCAGCGCTAAATGATTTACTATTTGCTTACATTACGAATAAAAAATACAGACAATCATCGAAACGATTTTGGAAACTAAGCGATGTTTCAATTGAAGAATTAAACACTAGAGATATAGCTGCGCATTATGGCGAAAACTTTGTTAGAAAGTACCGATTAAAACGCGATACAAGCATTTTGTTATTGGGAGAAGATGAAGCTCCAAAATCACCTGAGAAAGTTGATCATTATTTTAGTGGAAACACATATGTCTTGATTGGATCTAAAACGTTCTCAAGCGCCAACATGTTTGCTGATGCCGTTGCTACCTACGACTTATGTCCTCTTATTGGTATGCCCACTGGAGAAAGAACAAATGATTTTGGAGAACAAAAAACAGCTATTTTACCTCATTCAAAAATTCCATTTGATTTTACAATTGCCTTTGACATTGGTGCAGATGGTAATGAGATGAATATCAAAACGGTAGAACCTGACATAAAAGTTAGGGAAGACGCTTTAGGCTATACCATTAATCTTATATTGAAGAAAAGAAAAAACGCCCGGTGAAAACATCAAACAATTTCTAAGTGACTAAGTGCTTGGACTAATCATACTAAACAAA
>CAKZUK010000104.1 GCA_937921775.1 uncultured Saprospiraceae bacterium | reverse complement strand
CAGCATTACAGGCCTTTTAGGCTTTGTTACCAATGCTGTGGTTATCCTATTGGCTTCTGCTGTATTAACTGGCTTTAAAGTAAAAGGAATTAAATGGGCATTGATATTAGCAGTAGTTGTTTCTTTGCTCAATGGATTTTTATTCAAATTACTGGAACAGCTCCTTAATAAGTAAATTAAACACATTCTTTCCTTAAGTTAAACATGAGTCATCCCAAAAGTAAGATACTCACGTAAAGTTTTGAAAAAAAGAACCTCCTGTGTATTTTTGATTATTCTCACACAATCAAAACACAGGAGGTCTTTATGTTTAAAAACATGTTGCAAAATAGGAAGAACGAACCAATTAGACAAAAGTCAGGAGAATTCTTATTAGTCCAATCCGATAAATACTTATCACCACTTCAAAAAGAGTTATCTAAAAAAATAGATGCTCGATACGTACAAACCCTTTACAATTTATTTATAGCAATTCTAACATTTCGAGATAGGTCTATGGGCTTGTTATTGAGTGAGTTAGGAGGATTTATAACTGGTTTTGCTTCTGCTCCAGCAGGAACAAAAAGGATTAGTCATTTGCTTAGTTGTAAAAAATGGACACATAAAAATATAGATGATTTTTTCTTCAACAGAGGCAAACAAAGAATAGAACAATTAAGTTTAGATTCAAAAAGACCTTTGCTGTTATGGGACGAAAGTTGTATAGAAAAATCGGAAAGTTCATTTTTGGGAGGACTTTGTAGTGTCTTTAGTAGTAAGGCGCAAAGGTTGACCAGAATTAGGCCTGGATTCTTTAATCCTCCAGGGAACAGAGTTTATACAACAGGCTATAAATGGACAGGTGTGATATTATCTGGTTTGGGAGAAGTTCCCTCCGTGTTCAATATGACTTGGTGGACAAGCCGAGGCTTACAAGGGAGAAGATAATAAACTGGTGAAAGACAAAGAACGAAAAAAGATAAAACGCA
Organism: uncultured Saprospiraceae bacterium; assembly: GCA_937921775.1. GTDB lineage: Bacteria > Bacteroidota > Bacteroidia > Chitinophagales > Saprospiraceae > CALGLS01. The sequence goes on along the minus strand of CAKZUK010000104.1, from coordinate 8,315 downwards.
TATCTATCGCGTGGGCACCAGTAAAACATCCAGAATTTCCTGACAACCAACTATATCTGATCATTATTCGAGATAAAAATAATTGTAACCCACCTATTTATTTAATGACCAGTATACCTATTTTTGATAAGCACACGGCTTGGGAAATCTGTTTTTCTTATATCCACCGTTGGGAAATTGAGCAGTCGTTTCGATGCTGTAAATCAGAACTTGGAATGGAAAGTCCGAGGTTATGGTTTTTTGATAGAACCTTAAAGCTTTTAGCTATTGTCTCCCTAGTCTACGACTTTCTTCTGCGAATGCTGAACAATTGGAAACCTTGGGCAAAACAATTATTAGCAACTTGGTGTCATAGAACAGGAAATCGGTACCGCAAAGCTGCGATACCGATTTACCGGTTGAGAGCGGCCATCTCCATGGCTTTACTCGCTCTGTTCTTTGAAAAACATTTTGAACGGAGCGGTTGGTTTGATTCTGTTACGTAAACATGCTACTTATGAGATGACTCATGTTTAAACAGTTCATTAAAATGCCGTTCCCCCTTCTTAGTAACTAAAGGGAAGTTCTCCCGCTACACGCTTTATTGAATCGCCTCTTTTATGAAGGGTAAAACAGGTGTAAATATCCGCTTATGATTTATGCAGCTAACCAAACAGCGGATAATAATTATCACTTTACAAATATATAAAATTAGATGCTCTGAGAGGATGGCCTTTTTTAATTTTTAAAAGCACTTAAAAGCTTGATGAATGCCATGAAAAAATCTGACATCTGATGAATTCATTGCAATAGTCTAGCGGTATTGGCTGAGCGGAAACCATGCGATAGGGTTTCATAAACCACCTGCTTGTCAGTAACTATACCAAACCAATCATATGTTTAAGTCCAAAATCGACTTGTATAATTTAGCCCGAATTAGCCTCCGTCTCAAGGATTAAACTTTTATCAACAAAAATTATTCGCTCTTTTAGAAACGACTAATCAATCCTCCAACACCATTCCATCTTTACTTTTCAATGCAGTTAATTCTACAAATCAAAATCTATTAAACAACTAAAAATCAATATTTTATAGCCTTAATCGATAACAACCGTTATTAACTGATATTATCGGCTAAGTTCCTCTTAAGTCCAAAATAAATTTGTCATTCTCCCCTCCTCATCGTACTTTACATGTAACTTTGCAGCCACAACACCGCAGCATAAATACTAAGAAAAAACGCCTTTATCATGAATACGCCAGACAATCCTCAAATAGAATTAGCCTTTAACTATGTCTGCCACACCAATAAACATATTTTCCTAACCGGTAAAGCCGGAACGGGAAAAACCACTTTCCTGCAACGTATCCGACGAGAAACCGACAAACGACTCGCTGTAGTAGCTCCTACCGGAGTAGCCGCTATCAATGCTCAAGGCGTAACCATACACTCACTTTTTCAACTTCCATTTGGACCAATCATACCAGGACAAGTAAGTGAGGAAATGAAAAAAAGACGATTCTCTTCAAAGAAAATTAAACTGATAAAAAGTCTCGATCTATTGGTCATTGACGAAATAAGTATGGTTCGTGCAGATGTACTTGATGCCATTGATACCGTACTCCGTCGCTATCGAGATCGCTTCACTATTTTTGGAGGCGTACAGCTATTAATGATTGGTGATTTGCATCAATTGCCTCCTGTTGTAAAACCTCAGGAATGGGAATTACTTCGCCCGCATTATGACACGGCTTATTTCTTCGGATCTCTTGCTTTAAAACAAACCGATGCCGTCACCATCGAACTAAAACATATATATCGCCAATCCGACAGCGTCTTCATTGACCTGCTCAACAAGGTACGTGGCAACAAGATGACCGAAGAAGTACTTACACAACTCAACAGTCGCTACCAAGATAACTTTCAACCAGCGGATGAAGAGGGCTACATCACCTTAACTTCTCACAACAATAGTGCACAGCGTATAAATGCCGAAAAAATAAAAACCCTTGAAGGCAAATCATTCCATTTTAAAGCAGCCATCAAAGATACTTTTCCGGCACATGCCTACCCTACTGAGATAGACTTGGAATTTAAAATTGGTGCACAGGTTATGTTTGTCAAAAACGACATCTCTCACGAGAAACTTTTCTACAATGGAAAGATTGGTCGAATTACAAAAATTGATTTTGATGAAATTTATGTGCGCTGCCCTGGCGATGATTTCGACATTACCGTTTTGAGAGTAGAGTGGAAAAACATGAAATATTCACTCAACGAAAAGACAAAAGAAGTTACTGAAGAAACGCTAGGTACCTTTACACAACATCCTTTAAAACTCGCCTGGGCCATTACCATTCACAAAAGTCAAGGACTGACATTTGAAAAAGTCATCATCGATGCGGAATCAGCATTTGCGCACGGACAGGTCTATGTTGCGCTAAGCCGTTGCAAGAGTTTCGAAGGTATTGTTCTTCGGTCAAAGATTGCTACTACTTCCGTAAAAACGGATTCCGTCGTGCGTGACTATACGGAAGCTTCTCAACAAAACCAACCTGGCCACGCCGAACTAAAACAAGCGAAAAAAGAATACCAACAAGACCTTATAAAAGATCTCTTTGATTTCAAAAAATTAAAAAACTGTTTCGATCAACTGCGTAGAGCGATCCTCGAAAACGAAAGCTCGTTACAAGGAAGCATGGAGGCTGAATCTGCCATTTTGCTTAAGCAAGCTCGTGATCAGGTACTCCCTTTTGGAGAAAAATTTACGCGTCAGCTACAAACGTATTTCCAACAAGATGAAATGCCTCAATACAATGAGGAGTTATTGGAACGTCTCAAAAAAGCCTGTGACTATTTTCTACCTAAAATAAATGATGATCTGCTAACCGGTGTCAAGGCCATGCAAATCCTTACAGACAACAAAGCCATAGAAAAAAAGGTAATCGAAAAAATGGACGATCTAAAAAAAGAATTGATGATCAAAAAAGCTGGATTTACAGTGATCAACAAATCCTTTTCTAGCACTGCCTACATAAAAGCAAAACTCAATGCTGACTTGGATTTTCAAAAGTCAAGCAAACCCAAATCAACTAGTAGTAGTCCAACAAGAACACCAAAAGACATTGCTCACCCAGAGCTTTACAATATCTTGTCTAAATGGCGTGGAGAGCAGGCTGACGAACAAGAAGTCGAACGTTATCAAATCGTATCAACCAGATCTCTTTTGGAAATTGCAGAAGTTCGTCCAACATCTTCGGTTAACCTAAACAGAATTCATGGACTAGGAAAAGTCAGAATCGAAAAATACGGAGCCGCACTTATCGAAATGGTCCTCGATTACTCCTCTGAAAATAATCTAGAGACTAACCAACTCCAACTTGCTTCTGGGAAAAAACCAAAAGAAGCCAAAGCAAAGAAGCCAGAAACAAAATCGGTCAGTCTTGCCCTTTTCCAAAGAGGGAAAAGTATTGAAGAAATAGCAAAGGAACGTGGTTTAGTTAGTGGCACCATTGAAGCGCACCTCTCCCACTATGTCGCTATTGGAGAAATTGATGTTACAAGATTTCTTGACCAAAAAAAGTTAGACACCTTAGTTGCCTATTTTGAAAAAGCGGAATCACATTCTTTCACTGATGCGATTCATAAACTGGGGAGTGGTTATAGCTATGGCGATCTCCGGATGGCACTATCTCACATGAAACGAGAGGAGGATAAATAGCTAAGTCGAACCCAGTCCATCTGCTAAATATCGGCATACCTATTAGTCGGTTTTTGTCTCTTAACATGGGCCAGTAATCAAACATCTTATTCATATCGTTTAGACTAAAATTATCTACTAAATTATCAACAACAGCCTCAAATAAAAAAGAGGTCAGCCCAAACGGACCGACCTCTAATATGTTTACCAAACAACTCGAAAGTTGAATTGGACTTTAATTATTATAGATTACATCTTTGTAATTATCAACAGTTCAGTCATCACTTTCTTACCTTCAACTTTCACAGAAACGGCGTGTACACCGCTGCGCATGTTCTCAGTAGAAATTCTAACCGGCTCAGATGCAATAACATCTAGACTTTCAGTATGCATTACCTGTCCAAGACTGTTGTAGATGGTGATCACACCAGCATTTCCAACGAAGTCTTTTAAGTTAACAAATACATCATCAGCTGTTGGATTCGGAAAGATCACAAACTCGTTTACATTCAACTCAAAAGCAACTGCTCTTACTGCTGAATAACGGTGTGTACCATCATTGAATACCTGCTTCAAACGGTAGTAGTTCATACCAATTGATGCATCAGTATCTCTGTCTTGGTAGTTTGTGTGACTTTCAGAGTCACCAATGCTCATTACTTCATTCATCACTTCAAAATCGATACCATCAGTAGAGTATTCTACCTCAAAGTAATCATTCTTGTAGTCAGTGTTCGTTACCCAGTAAAGAGAAACATCACGTCCGTCTTTCTGAGCTTGGAAGAATAAAGCATCGCTTGTTTCAGCTTGCAATGGAGCATTAGCACCATCACCTGCACATGCAAATACTTTAATTTCATCTAAATCCCATACAGCTAAACCACTTGTACCGTTAGAACGGCAGTAACCTAGCAATTCAAATTCGAAAGTAGTCGTAGAAGATACTACAAAGTCAGGATCATTTGTTAGATCAAATTGCTCTAACGACCAAGCGTGCGTAGTACTGTGACCAGTACTTTGGTAAACTTCTTGACCATTCTTCAACACTCTCATTCCATAGTGAGAAGGAGGATCATTGTCTCCTGAATTTCCACTAATGTGGCTATAAGTCAGAGGAGCTGCTTCGTAGAATTCTAGGCCAGTCAAACTAACTATTCCTCCATTCGTTGGACTTACAGTTACAGAGAATCTAAACGCATCTTCAGAGTTATCTATCCAAGAACAATGGTCTCTAATTCCGCTACAAATCGCAATACCTTCTTCTCCTTCAGTACAAGAATGAGCACCTTCATGATCTAGAAGAGAAGCTGATATATTAGAGAAACCAGATGGAGTGTTAGTATTTGCTGTAAATTCACTGTAGTCGTAGTTACTTCCGTCATTACTGAAAGATACACAAGCATCTAAATCCCAATGCGCTACAGTAGTTGGATTACACTCAGCTACTACTGGAGTACCTTCACATCCACAACCGTTAGCAGTAACCACATCATTCTCCGTATTTGGATTTCCATCATTACAGGATGATCCTGGAGTCGCTGGATAAGCTGGATTATTTGGTTGACAATCTTGGTTATCACATGTTCCGTCATTATCTGAATCACCGCCTTGACCTGCACATGGATCAGGAGTAGAAGAGCAAGCAGACACTTTGATTTCATCTAAATCCCAAACTGCTAAACCACTTGTACCGTTAGAACGGCAGTAGCCTAATAATTCGAATTCGAAAGTAGTAGTTGAGTTAACTTCAAAGTCAGAATCATTTGAAAAGTCAAACTGTTCAAATGACCAAGTATGTGTAGTATTGTGACCAGTACTTTGAAAAACTTCCTGACCATTTTTCAATACTCTCATTCCATAGTGAGAAGGAGGATCGTTGTCTCCAGTATTTCCGCTAAGGTGGCTATAGGTAAGTGGAGCTGCTTCAAAAAAGCTTAGTCCAGTTACGTTAATTACCGAACCACTTTCGGGGCTTACAGTAACTGAAAAACGGAAAGCATCATCAGAGTTATCTGTCCAAGAACAGTTGTCTCTAATACCACTACAGATTGCAGCTCCACTTTCTCCTTCAGTACAAGAGTGACCTCCATCGTGAGTTAAAATGGAAGCTGATACATTTGAGAATCCACTTGGAGCAGAAGTCTCCGCTGTAAATTCTGAATAGTCAAGATTTGACCCATCACTACTGAAAGATAGACAAGCATCTAAGTCCCAGTAAGCAATTTCAGCACCATTACAATTTGTGATTTCTTCTTCGATATTCGTTGGTGGCAAATCCCCACTAGGAGTCATGTTAGCATATGTTTGCATTCCTGTGAATAGAAAACATAGACTAAGGAGGATTGGTAAATGTTTAAAAATAAGCTTCATAAAAATTAGTTTTGATTGAAAAATATTGTTCGATTAAATTATAAAATCCATAGTGGAACCTTGATACATAAAATGTATAGAAAAAGCTTGTCTCAAATAGGAAATACTATTTGAAATAAAAGTTCATTCGCATAAATAGTCTGATAAAAAAGGAACGACAAAGTTCACTTCTAACAAGTCTGTATTAGCGAAAATGAACAAACTACTTGAACAAGTATTCGAAAGCAGATTAAAGAATCGGTTGTAGTTATAGGAACGAGATCTAAAAATAATTCAAAGAAGGTCTAGAATATTTTTACCGTTTGGGTTTTAGAAGAAAGTAGCTTACAAGACAAAGTTAAGGATTTCTCCTAATAATTATGTTTATTCAAATGTAAATGTTTTTTATAATATCTTCTTTTGGAACTGACATTTTTTTGCTGGTTAATTCTTATTTATTTTTGGTGACTTTCGTTTAAAAACCAGTGAACAAAAAAGATAATAAGTATTTATACTTAGGCAAAACGATTGGTTTATTTATTTTTACGCTTCTATTCGAGATGAATCATATTGTTTTTATTCATCTTTAAACTTGATACAGAATTATGACGTTTAAAGAGCATTAGAAGACACATTATTTTTCATTTTTTAATAACTTTTTTTTACTTAGAGAATAGAGAGAGAAAAGGAAGGAGACCATACGGTATAATGAAAATAGCCAATTCTTAGATGCTGCACTTATTCGTGTGGACCTACTTTTATCTTTTTAAAAGATACTTACAAGGTCATTTCGCAAAAATCAACTATCGTCAAAACATAATAATTAGAGCCTATGATTAAGACTATGCGGAAGGGTATTTCTATTGATAAATTAATGGGACATTCGCAAATGTGAGAGACATAGGCATATACAAAGATTGTGAGTGAGGACCTAGATCGGTCATTGAACGTTTTTGAAGGCTAAAGGAGAAGATCGGTGTTCTGAAAATGAAAACAAATAAGGCTCGTCTCACTTCGATGGTGAATTCTTCTGGAGCGTGCGATGGAGAAGAGACTTAAGAAGGGAAACGTTCACAAACACTCCATCATCCAAATCTAACTATCTTGTTAAGGAAACTTATATTTATCTGCACCTATTCCGTTCTATGCTATTTCTCCAATTCCAAATCAAGCTTCTGTAAGTCTACCGCATTACTACCGATAAATATTTCGAACATCCCCGGTTCAGCGATAAAACTTAAGTCACTGTTATAAAATTTGAGTAATTCTTCCGTAATCACAAAACTTACCGTCTTCGTTTCTCCTGGCTTCAAAGTGATTTTTTCAAATCCTTTTAACTCTTTCATCGGGCGACTAATCGAGGCTACCACATCACGAATATAGAGCTGTACTACTTCTGTTCCAACACGCTTTCCAGTATTTGTAACTGCAACTTTGACTGTAACTTTCGAATTAATACTATTCAGAATCACATTATCAGCAGATAGCTCACCATATTTAAAAGTCGTGTAACTTAAGCCGTAACCGAATGGATATAATGGCTCATTAGGAATGTCCAGATAGTTGGACTTGAACTTCGAGGCTTCCTCACCATTGTATGGTCGCCCCGTATTTAGCATACTGTGATAAACGGGAATTTGTCCAACGCTAACCGGAAAAGAAGTCGTCAGTTTACTGCCTGGATTTACCTCCCCAAATAAGACATCAGCCACTGCATTACCTCCCTCTGTACCACCAAACCATACATCCAATATAGCATCCATATTTTCGCTCTCCCATTTCAAAGTCATTGGACGACCGTTGTAAAGTACGAGCACGATTGGCTTGTTAAGTTTTTGCAATGCCAACAGTAATTCTTTTTGCGCAGCTTGCAAACCAATATAAGCCAAACTTGATGCTTCGCCTGACATATTCGCTGCTTCCCCCATTACGGCTACGATCACATCTGATTTTTTTGCAATAGCTATGGCCTCCTGAATCAGGTCTTCAGGTTTGCGTTCGTCAATAATAATCTCAGGGCCGAAGGCGTTTACTTTTTTTGCAAAAATCGAGTGGTTACTGATATTAGCACCCTTGGCATAGAGAATTTCGGCTTTATCTCCAACTGCATTTTTGATTCCTTCAATGACAGTTATCGATTTTTCTGAATCACCACTTACTGACCAAGTACCGAGCATATTTATGCGACTATCTGCGAGCGGTCCGATAAGTGCAATTTTACCTTTTTTCTGTAAAGGTAATATATCATTTTCATTCTTCAGCAGTACAAATGATTGTGCCGCAACT
>CAKZUK010000103.1 GCA_937921775.1 uncultured Saprospiraceae bacterium | reverse complement strand
AATACACCATTTTCATGTAATGTATAGGCTGTTGGTGCAGTAACAATACCGTCCAGATGTCGGAATAAATCAGCGCGTAGCTTACTTTTCTCAGCTTTAGTCATAATGGAATTTTCTAGTTAAAAGTGATTTTTTCTTTGTAACGGCGAATTCTTTCTTAAGTTGTAAAAGAGACAAAGAATTAATATAAGAATAGCTATTTTTGAGCCAAATTATAAGGTCTTTTTTAAGGCCCAGTTTAACTGGCGGGACTGGGATTGTTTTTACTTATTTGGGGGTGCGTATAAGATTGGCTTGGACGATCTCCTTACCTTAAGTAATTCATGGAATTAATTAAGATAAGGATTTATTGAGTTAGGCATTTTTTTGATACTTCGACAATACTGAGTATGGCGTCTTGTTTACTTTTTTAATCGGGATGTTCAAACAATTGAATGCCAGTTACTCTAATTTGATTGAACCAAGATATAGCCTTAGATGTTAGATTGCTATAGAAGAGAATTTACAGTCAGCTAGAAGGCTATCCGTAAATCGTTGGAGTCTCCGAACTATAGATAATATACCAAGGTTTTCCTGAAAGGGATACCCGCAATAACTTGGGATACCGTTCCGAGAAAAATAATAATTATGAACTTAGCAAGAACAAACCTCTTCCAACAAAAAGCCTATATCAACGGCGAGTTTGTAGACGCGAATTCTAAAAAGACCTTTCCAGTTTTCAATCCATATACAGGAGAAGAAATTGCACAGGTAGCAGACTGTGGAGCAGAAGAAACTAAATTGGCTATAGCCAAAGCTGGAGATGCATTCAAAATTTGGAAAACATATACCGCAACTAAGAGAGGAAAAATTTTACGTCGTTGGTATGAATTACAACTGGAACACCAAAAAGATTTGGCTCAACTACTGACCATAGAACAAGGGAAGCCCATGGCTGAGGCAGTAGGCGAAATTAGATATGGTGCCTCCTTCGTAGAATGGTTTGCAGAAGAAGCACGACGCGCCTATGGCGATACGATACCTGGACATCAAAAAGACAAACGTATCCTTGTTATCAAACAAGCGATTGGTGTAGTGGGGGCCATCACTCCATGGAATTTTCCTAGCGCTATGATCACAAGAAAAGTCGCGCCGGCTTTAGCTGCAGGTTGTACTGTAGTGGTCAAGCCTTCTGAGTTAACCCCATTATCTGCATTGGCCTTGGCGGTATTGGCGCAAGAAGCAGGGATTCCGCCAGGAGTATTCAACGTGATCCCTACGAATAAGGCAGCAAGTGTTGGAGAAGAATTGACTTCGAATCCTATGGTTCGAAAAATATCGTTTACGGGTTCTACTGCTGTCGGGAAATTATTGTTGAGACAATGTGCAGATACTGTGAAAAAAGTATCCATGGAGCTTGGAGGAAATGCACCATTCATCGTTTTTGACGATGCAGATATTGATAAAGCCGTAGCGGGAGCGATTGCCTCCAAATATCGGAATGCGGGACAAACCTGTGTTTGCTCTAATCGGATATTTATCCAAGCGGGTATTTACGATGAGTTTATTCAGAAATTTACAGCAGCAGCGAAAGCACAGAAAATAGGAAATGGATTAGAACGGGGAATCACAATAGGTCCCATGATCGAAGAAAAGGCAGTAGCCTCAGTAGAGTTACTTGTTGAGGATGCTATCGCAAAAGGAGCAAGTCTTCTATGCGGAGGTCAACGTCACGGAGGAGCAGGCTCTCTTATTTACCAACCTACCATTCTCGGAAATGCCAATCCCGAAATGAAAGTCTTTCATACTGAAATATTCGGTCCAGTTGCTCCTGTTTTTAAGTTCAAGACAGAAGAAGAAGTTTTGGCAATGGCCAATGACACTCCTTATGGTCTAGCTGCCTATTTTTATGGAAGAGATTACGCCCGACTTTGGCGAGTAGCTGAAGCATTAGAATATGGAATGGTAGGTATCAATTCATTTACTGTTTCCACGACCGTTGCGCCATTTGGTGGTGTCAAAGAAAGTGGGATGGGACGTGAAGGTTCAAAATACGGAATGGATGATTATTTGGAATTGAAATATATGCTTTGGTCTGGAGTGGAATAGAGATATGGGATAGAATAGAATTTCGCGAAGCAAAATGATTGCGCTAAGCTATAGATAAACATCGCCTGAAGGCATTGCCTAAAGGACATACATAATTTAACGAAGGGAGCAGCCCTACCAAACAATGAGCAACGAAATATTCAAAGATTTACTGGTAATAGAACTAGCCAGCGTCCTAGCGGGACCCACTGTAGGAATGTTCTTCGCGGAATTAGGAGCCAGAGTAATCAAGATCGAAAACAAGTCAACCAAAGGAGATGTCACCCGCTCGTGGAAACTACCTGTAGAAGATCCTAATGATGAATACTCCGCTTACTACCATAGCATCAACTGGGGAAAAGAAAAACGATTGCTCGACCTTCGGCCGGGAGAAGATCAAGATGAAGTTTTGGAATTAATTAAAAAAGCGGACATCGTTATCAGTAACTTTAAATCGGACTCTGCTTTGAAATTACAAATGGATTATGAATCCTTGAAAGTACACAATCCCAATTTGATTTACGCCGCCATTACCGCCTATGGTGATGACAATCCTGCGCCGGGTTTTGATGTCATGATACAAGCTGAAACTGGATGGATATTTATGAATGGAGAAAAGGATGGACCACCAGTCAAGATGCCAGTTGCATTAGTAGATATTTTAGCAGCTCATCAACTCAAGCAAGGTATCCTAATCGCATTATTAAAACGATACAAAACAGGGAAAGGAAGTTTCGTAAGTATTTCTTTATTCGATGCTTCTGTAGCAGCACTTGCCAATCAAGCGAGTAATTGGTTAAATGCAAACGTATTGCCTCAACGAATGGGAAGTCAGCATCCTAATATCGCTCCTTATGGGGATGTTTTTCAAACAAAAGATCAAGTTGGTATTATTCTAGGTACTGGTACTCAAAAACAATATGAAGGACTCTGCGAATGTCTGAATCTAAATGCATTGAAGAAAGATGAACGGTTTATAACAAATTCATTACGTTTGGCAAATAGGCCTGCATTGAATCAGTATTTAGAAAAGGCAATTGGGGAAAAGACCTATGTCGACTTTAAAGCAGAGTGTGCTTTGAAAAAAATAACGATTGCGCCAATCAATAATATGGAAGCTGTTTTCAATATGCCTGCGGCACAAGATTTAGTTTTATCTGAAACCTTGGCCGACGGTAGAGTGGCTAAGTCTGTGAGTACTGCCGTGTTTAAGATTAGATAAGTAATTATGGATATGGCTTAAAAAACCTTTAATCCATGGATACCTCCATTCGGATAATGCAAGTAGAGTAAGTGCGAAAATAGTCCATTGTTTTCAAATTCAGTAAAGCGGTGATAGGTGTCTGCTAGCAATGATTCAAAAGGTATTATTGCTTTCCACGGAGATGTTGTTGGATTGTCTAAAAGTATTTCAAAACTCGAAGGATTAGAAACAGTCTCTTTCAAGTAATTTTGATCGAGCATATATTTTTGAAAGTTAGGTGGACTAATAGTCGTACCATCATCAAAGCGCAAGGTCCATTTAGGAAAAAGGGTTAGGCATTCTTCAAATGACTTATCTTCATCAGCGAGTAGACCAAAAATATGACAGGTCAATGGAGGGTTAAGTCGATGCAAATAAGTATCCACTACTATTTCCTCGATTTGTGCAGGAGTTTCTAAATGGAAAATTGCTTGTTCACCAAAACCAGTTCGCGCTGATTCCCAGCCCACCATGTGCATTTCTTTTCTACTGCCCTCAACTGCCATTTTAGGATTGCCATAGTGTTCGTTAGAAACGTTGGTAATCTTTGCTTTTGATAATAGGTTTGAACGACTTGGCAGTTGGATCTCTGTTTTTTTGCCAAAAAAATTAATCCTTGAAATCCCGCCTTCATAATACATTTTGATAAAGCACTCTGTAGCCACAGTCGCTTTGAATTCAAAATGATGATCTTGATCTGGAGCCAACACTGTTCTACTTAAAACTTCCTGCTCCGTTCCATTCAATTCATCGATCAATATTACAGAGATGGCGCGCACCTGATTTCCAGTGAACCATTTGGTACTTACTTTTAAACTGGAAACATCCATACGCTCTTTAAATCCAATTTTGACCCATTGATAAGCAGCGTGTTGATAGAATATTTGTTTGCTCTTCGATGCGACACGAGTTGCTGTATGTCGCTTGGTTTCAAATCCCCAGTATTGAACCCCCATGTGGGTGAAGTTGGCAGTACAATCCTTTGGTTCATCCGGGAGAACTGCCTCGTGAGGATTGGTAAAATCTGAATTAGAATAAGCGATTATAAAGGATGGAATGAATTGACTCATGAATCGTATTTTTTTCCGAAGGTAAAGTATTATTTCCAATCTAAGCAAAAGGAAAATAATGCTAGTTCCCCGCTTGGTGTTTCATTGCCCGTGGTGCATGCTAATGAAATGCTTGAAGTAAACAATAATATTCAAATCAACAGAGCAGCTCTTCCGCAAGGTATTTACTACATTTAGGTTTTTTAAAATCAGATATTATTGCATACGAAACGAATGTCGAAAGGGGCCAGAGGAGAATGATTGTTTTAAACAACACTATAATAATCAGCTGCTTTGTTTTACACAATACAGATTTTTTACTAGGTTTGATTACTTATGGAGAAAGTGCTTAGAGGGAATAATGTTCGAGCGATGTATTTAATGAATTTGGCAATACTATTAAGCAGGAACGGCTTTTAGGAATCTTGACCTTAGATGTCAATTGCAATTTATTAAAACTAAAAGAAATGGAATAAATACCCTGTTTCAATAGTTTTTCACTAAAATCAGGAGGAAACCCTCTGAGATTCCTCAAATTATATAAAAATCCATATCTTGCTTTAATTAAATACTCTGTAACATTAAGTTAGTTAAGCATTTGAATGCATTGTTATTTAGTGAGGACGATTCCAATACTTTTAAGAATAGCCTAAGCTGTTTGAGAAAATTTGGAAGAAGTCATCGCTTAAAAAGAACATTCAAGAATTAAATAACTTAATGTTACAGTATGTATTAAACATACTATAACATTAATCAAAATAAAAGTCAAATGAGAAAACGAACCTTTCCTCTATTATTTCTATGTCTATTTTTTAGCCTTTCTGCCTTCTCACAAAGTAGTGATTACATTGTGCAAGTTGCAGCTTTTGATACTCCTGTATCTATTGATTATTTCAAAGGATTAAGCGGGATTTATTATGTAAAAGATCACAACGATATTCACAAATATCTAATCAGTGGATTTACTGATGAAGCGGCAGCAGCAGCAACAGCTAAGAAGGCAACTGCGCTCGGATATAATGCTCGGGTAATCAACATGGATCGCATTCGCAACGCATGCTCACTCGCCTGTGGTATGGCTCCAAAGGTGGACTTATCAAAAATACGTTCGATCTTTTTTGACTTCGATCGCTCAGCACTTAGATATGAATCAAAGCGCCAGTTGGATCAACTCTACACTATCTTATCCAATAATCCGGAATACCACTCAGAGTTGAATGCACATACAGATGCTAAAGGATCATTAGAATATAATGAGGCGCTATCTCGTCGTCGTGCGAATGCAGCAAAAAAATACTTAGAAAATAAGGGGATCGCTAGCAATCGAATCAAAGTTAGTACCTTCGGAGAGAACGCTCCAATTGCTAAAAATGAATTGGAAAATGGCCGTGATACTGAAGAGGGACGACAATATAATCGTCGTGTAGAACTCAAGATCGTGAAGACGAACGGTCAGCTAACTGAGTTGGTGGAAGAGATTGAAGTACCTGCTTCGCTCCGACAGTAATTTGTAGTTAAAATAAAAAGAGCCCGCTAACGTAAACAAGCTTAGCGGGCTCTTTTGCTTTAGTCTCAATCTTGATGCACTACTGTTTCATCAGCTTCTCAACTCTGACACCTTCTTTCGTTTTTAACTGAACAAAGTAAAGTCCGTTTGCTAAATTAGCTGTAGGTATTATGACCGTATTGTTGAAAGATAAATTTGACAATTGTTCATGATATACTTCTTGGCCAGTACTACTAAGCACAACTACTTGAAGTGACTCCTTACTCTTGTATATAAACTTCAATAGCGCTTGGCTGACGGCAGGGTTAGGGCTGAGCTCAACTTGCGAAATCTCATCAGAAAGGTCGTAAACGCTGACTGGGATTTCCTGCACAGTAGGTTCCCCTGTATCACCGATAAAAACACCTGTTTGTCCTGAATCATTGTAAGCCCATTCCTTGATAATCAATACTTGTTGTTCTGTATCAAAAGAAACTTTAATCCAACCAAAATTACCTGTCGACCAAATCATGAATCCAATGAAATGGTCTTCACCTTCCACCCATCCATCTGCGATATCACCATCCGCTGTGGCAATAGAGGCACGGTCGCCTTCAATAAAATAAGGCTGTGTGCTAAAGTTGAGTAATGTTTCTTTTTCAAGGATCGATAATTCATGTGCGCTGAAAGCTGTCTGCATACCCGTGCCGGCAAAGCATCCTGCCCCAAAAATTGGACTAAAGCCCAGCTCGTCTTGATGCGCATTGATATAAAAATCGTTATCTCCGTTGTTGTCAATATCGATTACGATATTTTCATTTAAACCAACGATAAATCCATGGTCAAACTTTGTGTAATGTATTTCGGCACTAAGCTGTGAAAAGGAAAACGCGAAAATTGCGATGAGTGTAAATGTTAAATTCTTCATGGTTTATGGTTTTGTGGAATAAAATATTTCATTCAAAATAATTTACTGAAAATAATCTATTAAATAAAATTATAATTCGTTTTTGCGGCCAACTGAGCAATAATGTATAATATTTGCTAAAGTTTGCTGAAAAAATGTTTTACTCAATTGCTTTCTTTCTGTATTGGGATATGGCTTATTTAGGACTTAATGACGAAAATAACTTATAAGCGTAATCCTATTTTGAATCTGAAATAACTATCTTTGAGTTAAGCTTATTGAAACAATTTCCGTACATTACTTAATAGCTAATAATTCATAAAAAATAGAAAAAATGAAAATCTGTCGATTACTTACTTACACCTTATTGTTATTGCTTTTTACAATGCCTACTTACGCTGTAAATTCAACAGTGAAGCCAGTAGAAAAAACAGTAAATGAAGCTCCCATTCATCCAATAGAAAAGGAATGGGAAGAGCTGAGTCGAAAAGAAAAACGTGCTAAGAAAAAAGAATTGCGAAAAGGATTAAAATCTGCACTAAAGGATGCCAATGAGGCAAAGAAGGCAGGAGGTGATACAGATAATTTGTTATTAATTATCATTGCGATTCTTATTCCACCTTTAGCAATGGCACTTTATGATGGAATCACTGAGCGTTTTTGGATTTCCTTATTGTTGACTTTATTGCTTTATGTTCCGGGATTAGTTTACACGCTTTATATTATTTTAAGCGGTAAGTAATACTCGCTTATTGCAAAAAGAAAAGCCGTCAGACCTGTATTGGTTTGACGACTTTTTTTTTGTTTAAAAGCGAAGGTCACCTTTTCAATAAGCTCGCTTTTGTTTAATTATTTGGCCATTAAAAATAAATCAGTAAACAGTTCTGGAGATAAGGCATAGAGGTAAGCCAGGAAGCCAACTAGTCCTAGAACGACAAGTAATATCCATCCGGAATCATCTTGTTTTTTTGGTGGAGTAGGCTGAGGTGGCTGTACCACAATGACATTTTGATTGTTGTTATTGTTTACCATGACAGACTGAATAGCGATCATAGATGAAATAACGGTAGTTACAAATAGCAAGTTATCCATAAACATTGAGTTTTAGATACAGCTAAGGGTAGCAATAATCTGTGCCGATAAATGAAAAGGCTATGGTTATGAATGGTTATGAAAATGAATCGGAAGTCAAAGATGTTTTCTACTTTTGCTGTTGGTTAAAAAGTGTAAGAAATATTTGATTCGTTATACAAGAATACACAGAATATTTAGAAGAGTCAAGTCGTGTAAATGTATAGTTATGTCTTAGCTTTTTATTTAATATGGTGGAATGGTTTTTGCTGTATTAGTAAAAGAGGAAGGGAAGATATTTTACTAAATTTTAATGTGACAATAAATACAACACTTTTGTCTAATATGATTTATAAAAACAAGAAAGCACTTTACTTTCCTAAATTGAATAAATCATATTGAAAAAAAAATAAAAAAAAGTTTTTCAAAATTATCCAATTCAATAAAAAAGCGTCTGATCGGTTGTGGTCAGGCGTTTTTTATTATAAATTTCTATTCCCACCTATTTTTTAGCTAACTAGGCAGGTCTCCATTCCTACTCTTGCAATTCCCAAAGCAGCCCACCCAATCGAATAAGCACCAAGCCTTTCCCTCGCTGAAAGTATAAGATATTAATTGACACCTTTTGTCTACTCACAAAAAAAAGGCTCAACTAATATTATTAGTTGAACCTTTGCTTTCTACCATTAACCATAGCGGTTAACGTTTATAAAACACTATTTTTTGATTATTTGATCTTTAGCAATTTCGCTGTAGTGATTTCATAGCCAGAACCAATTAATCTTGCAAAATAAGTTCCAGGTGCAAGTCCATCAGTATTAGCTACAAAAGTAGATTGTCCAGCTGCAATTTCAATTTGATAACTCAATACCTTGTGTCCAATTACATTGTAAATTTCTAGAACTCCATCGGTACCGTTGAATGAATTATTAATTTCAAAAGTCAATGCCCCATTAAAAGGATTTGGATAAGCACTACTTATCGTTACGTCAGCTTCACAGCTTTCGCCTTTCACACTTACTACATTCGAATAAGCATAACTAGCATCATAATCAACCTGCTTTAAGCGGTAGTAAGTAGTTCGTTTTGATACTAAAGGTTCATCTGTGTACTGGTATACTTGTACGATGTCAGTTGTTCCAGCTCCATATAAAACAGCTACAGACTTGAAGTTTCTACCATCCTCACTTCGTTCCACTTCAAAGAAATAGTTGTTGATTTCAGAAGCAGTTTCCCAACGCAATTCTGTAAGGCAATTGACTGTCTGACCGGTGAAAGAAATTAATTCAACTGGAAGAGCACCACCATCTGCTACAAAACCTGCACCTACTCCTACGTAATGACCAGCACCTCCAAAGCTATCATCATAGCTATTAGAAGAGAGGTCGCCACTAAGGTCAATAGAAATGATACCTGTTGACACAGGTATTCCGCCGCCTATAGTTTCAGGGATATCGCTATCTGTTGAAGTTGTTCCGGAATCTGAGAAAGTAGATCCAAATAATGATGCAGGAATAGTAAATTGAACAGAATAATTACCAGAAGGGATATTGTAAAATTCATAATTACCATCAGCGTCTGTCATTGTAGTCGCAATTACGTTCCCTCCAGCATCTAATAGTTCAACAGTTTCTCCTCCAAGAGCAAGGTCGCCTGCTCCGAAAGCACCATCTGCTGAACCGGCAGTAGCATCTCCATCTTGGAAAACAGTTCCTGATATAGAGCCATAACAAACTAATTCTTCAGGAGTATTGATACCTGGGTTTGCTCCCACATCACCAGCTAAAACCGGATCTGTTCCACTTGCCACTTCTTGCCAAAAGACAGTATACCCTGATAAGCCAGCAGGTATTGTCATCGTTGTAGACGCAGGAAGTGTTACTACAGAGCCTCCAGGTTGTTGGTATTTCCAAACACCTGACATAGTAGAACTTAAAGTAGTACCCGGGACAAGGCAGTCAGAAAATGTTATTTCAGCTCCTGCTCCAGGACCAGAACTTGGTAAACAACCACTTGTAGAACAGGTACCAGGAGTCATGCCGGGAGTATAGTAAGATCCGTTATCTGTTGCTGTAGGACTACCTGTTGGGCTAATGATGGTATTACTCGCTTGAGCACTTCCTATTGTAATATCGGATGATAAGGTCGAGTTCTGAATAGATCCGCTTGCGTTTTCATCGATTACATCAGAGTTGCCATCGCCTTTTATAAAGACACAGTTTGTTGCTACGGTGTAGTCACTAGAGATACCACCTTTGATAATCTCATCATCGGTCCCACCTGTAAATTTATTACCAGTAAAGTTACAATCTGTCAAGTATAGCCATTGATTTGGACCACTATATCTAGCCATATAAATAGCGCTTGCTTCTGCTGCTGTTGCATTATTATTAAATGCAGTTCCAGTGATATTAACCACAGAAGACTTACCCATGTTTAAATATAATGCAGCTTTGTTCTCATTGTTTGAGATGGAACCACCAGTTATATTAATGGTATTCAAATAAGCGGTTGAAGATCCTTGTTGACCAAGTCGAACACTTGCACCATTGTCTGCTGCATGCTTATTGCAATCAAATGAAGAGTTGATAATATCTACAGTTAATCCAGCACATCCAGAACAGGCACCAGCACCATTGACTACATTGACATTTAAGCCACCCGTGTTTCCAGTTTGATTACTGAAGCTACAGTTTTCAATATGTGCAAAGTTTTCTATGTGAACAGCATAAGCTGAATTAATAGAATTAGTTACGACTACATTGTCTAAAGTGACAAAAGCACCAGATTGGTGATGATCTTTAATAGCCGCTCCATCATTTCCACAAAAGTTACATAGCGTCATATTTTTCAATGTTATCTCATTGGCACTACCAGCATTTAGCAAGAAAGCATATATCTGATCTCCAGCTCCATTGCAGGTACTGGTAATCGTGCAGTTTTGGCCATCAATAGTTAGGCTTTTTTCAATTTCGGGAGCATTTGATTCACTCGTACTCAAAATGTCATAATCAAAAGAACCATTCGCAGGTTGCATTCTAAGAGTATGCCCATCAAGTGTAGTTGCGGCATCATGAGCAGCTACTATATTGCTATAAGTAGTGCCCGTTTGTACATTTAAAACACTTTGTGCTAAACAGGAAGTTGTCCAGAATAGGGATAGTGTTGTAAGTGCAAAGACGAAGCTTAATTTTTTCGCAGACAGCGTAAAAAATGTTAAGCTAATGGTATACAGATTTTTTATAATCTGATAAGCTTGGGTGTAAATTTTGGTCATAATTCTGTTGTTTTGGTGTTTTATAAAATTCGTTTCATTATCTGATGACATAAGCAGCTAGAAAAGCTGATTTTCATCAAAGCTTATAGTTTAAAGTCAAGAGCTTCCCTTGCTGGGTTCTTGATTTTGATTTAGTCTTATTTTGAAGTTTAATGAGGAATTGAATGATTGGTGGAGATTCACCAATGTATAAACTGTTTCGATGCTTTGATGAAGATGAGACTTTTTTCGACGCAAATGAACTCAAAAGTGTGTGGAAACCCAGAATTAGTACACTTAGTCTATCTAAAAACGTACTAAAACCACGAATCACTACAGCTCCCAGCTTTAGAAAATGTAATCCTCGCCGCTACTTCCTTACATTGTAGCACCCACCCTAGAAACTTTATAATGACCTCTTTTACCGCTGAAAAGGAAACCTGACACACACTTGGGTTCAAACTCATTCATAACGCGAAACTTACTTACAACAATGAAAAATTTACGTTCAAAAACTGTTTTTACTCTTTTTCTGCTTTTAAGTGTTTTTTCCAAAAACTTTGCTTGTGATGATAGTACCATCACTATCACCTCCAATACAGATAATGGTGATGGTACTACCACCTTTTGTTTGGATCTGACAACTGAACTTGGCTCGCTAGATGCATCATATTATGGTTTTGTCCTTCAGTTTTTGTCTGCCTCAGGTACGCCCATTCCTGTTGCAGGTACTTATCCCGCAACTGTAGGTCCTACTGGTAGCTTGGTGGAAGTCTTGACTGCTACTACGGGGTCTTTAGTAAATAGTATCGTCAATGATTCGGATTGGAACGAATATGAAAATATGGATAATGTGATTAGTTATGAATGGGGAGGAATCTTTGGAGCTGCCTCCAATGACTTTTCTCTTTCATTGTGTGTAACCATTACAGGTTGTGTAGAATCCATCTTGTTTGATGCAAGTGCCAACTCTGGAGCAACTGCATGTGAAATTTCAGCAAGTACTGGTATCGCCTGTCCCATCGTATCTCCTTGTGATTGTACCAACCCAGTTTGTACCGGAACTCACTTTGATTGTTCAAGTGATGCAGAAGCTGTCTTCAATGATCCTTTCGCAACTGGATACTTATTAACGCCTCCTATTTCTGTTGCTAATGGAAGTGTAGTTGAACTGTGTTGGGATTATACGACAGGTCCTGCTGAAACAACAATAGGATTTGTTACGCAAACTGCTTATCAAGAAGCTTGCCCAGGTTGTTGTGATTTTGACAGAACCTACCATGTATATGAAGCTGGCTGTGCAACTGAACTCTCCAGTGATGGCCCTTCTGATTTTGGGACGGGGTTTGAATATACTGTTATGCCCAATACAACCTATACTTTTTGTAACGAAATGACGATCACTACAAGTGACTGCGAGGAAGTTGCAGAAAACTTTTTATGGTTATATGATGCTGCAGGTGGAAGTTCCTGCGGTACCTGCGCTATGCCAGATTGCCCTATCGGTGAAGTACCTACTTATGACGATCGAACTTATTCAACTTGTTGGATTCCTAGTTGTCCTGTTGTTGGCGATGCGATTGTTACCAATTGTTTTGAAGCAACAGCTGACTGCTGTGGTTTTTTAGGTTTTGCTAATATTATTAATGATGGAAGCCCATTTTGTTTCCCAGGAGATATTGACATCACTTGGGAACTACAGGAATCAGGGAACTGTGGAACCGTTATTCCAAACCCATTCCCTAATGTCAATAATGTGCAATCTGGTTTTAATCCAGAATATGATGGCTTAACGCCAAACGCAGATTATGTACTTTGTGTAACTTATGATGTACCTGCCATATTTGACTGTTCTCTCGTTGAGGTCTGTGTTGATACCTATGGAGCAACTCCTACTTGTGGTGGCTCATGCCCAACTACGACAATGCCTTGTGAAGATGGTGATCCATGTACTACAGGTGAAACGATTACTACGCTAGATTGTAACGCCGACGTTTGTGTTCCTTGTAGTGGTGGCGTCCCAGTAAGCTGTGCAACAGGAGGACCAAGCAGCACATTGCCATGTGACGATGGCGACCCATGTACAACAGGAGAAACAGAAACCACATTAGATTGCAACGGGGATGTCTGCGTACCATGTGGAGGTGGAACGCCAATAGATTGTACAGGAGGACCAAGCAGCACATTGCCATGTGACGATGGCGACCCATGTACAACAGGAGAAACAGAAACCACA